>NZ_CADFEH010000005.1:0-263783 GCF_902833155.1 Burkholderia sp. BCC1047
GCGCAAATGGGCGACGGCGATCGCGCTGCGAATCTGTTCGCGCTGCTCAATCCGGTCAATCGGAGCCGCACGCGTAGCGGCGCGAATCGCTATCGGGTCGAGCCGTACGTGGTCGCGGCCGACGTATATTCCGTCGCGCCGCATGTCGGCCGGGGCGGATGGACCTGGTACACCGGCTCGGCGGGCTGGCTGTATCGTGCGGGCGTCGAAGGGCTGCTCGGCCTGCGCAGGCATGGCGACATGCTGTTGATTCAGCCGTGCATCCCGCGATCCTGGCCGGGTTTCAGGGCCACTCTGCGTCACGGGGCGTCGCACTACGACATCGTCGTCGAAAATCCGGGCGGCGCCAGCGGCGGCGTCGCCCGCCTCGTGGTCGATGGCGTGCGGCTCGCCGCCGGCGAAGCGGCGGTGCGGCTCGTGGACGACGGTCGCCGCCACAGCGTGGTCGTGACGCTGGGGGCAGCGCAAGCGGTGCTTCCGTGAGACGGCAGGTCGGCATCCGGGCCGGTACGTTAGCGGACGGACTGCGCGCGATTTACCTCCCATCATGAACTGACGTTTCGAATTCCATCGAGACGTCAGCGCATGGGCTTCCGTGCGTCGTGCCGGATCGGACGGCGCCGCGGCAACCCAAGGAGATGATCATGAGAAAGCTACATTCCGTGGCAGTCGAGATGGCGATAGTCACCATGACGATTGCCGTGCTGGCGGGTTGCGGCGGTATGTCTCGCCGCGGAACGGATACCGTGATCGGGGCGGGTGTCGGCGGTGTTGCCGGTGCAGTCCTGACGGGCGGCAGTGCATTGGGCACGGTTGGCGGCGCGGCCGTCGGCGGCGTTGTCGGCAATCAGGTCGGGAAGTAGGTCGGCCGGCCGAAGGGTAGGGAATCGGCACGCGCACCCGCCGTCACGGCGAAGCGCGCGCGGATACGTGCGTGGCACGGAGTGCGACCGGTATGTCGGCATTTCTCCTGAACGGCGAGCTGAGGCTGTCCTGGTGGCAGCTTGCGTGGGTCGTGCTCGTGCTCACGCATGTCACCATCATCAGCGTGACGGTGTACCTGCACCGTTGTCAGGCGCACCGGGCGCTGGATCTGCACCCGGGCGTCAGTCACTTCCTTCGGTTCTGGCTGTGGTTGACGACGGGCATGCTGACCAAGCAGTGGGTCGCCATGCATCGCAAGCATCACGCGAGGAGCGAGACCCCGGAAGATCCGCATAGCCCGCGAACCCGTGACCTCGCGACCGTGCTGCTCCGCGGCGCGGAACTGTACCGCGCGGAAGTGCGCAACGAGGAGACGCTACGCCGATATGGGTCGGCTACCCCGGACGACTGGCTCGAACGCCACGTCTATGCGCGCTATCCGAATCTCGGCGTCGGGCTGCTGGTCGTGATCGACGTCGGGCTGTTCGGGCTGCCCGGCGTGTCGGCGTGGGCGATCCAGATGATGTGGATTCCGTTCTGGGCCGGCGGCGTGATCAACGGTTGCGGCCACTTCAATGGTTATCGGAATTTCGCGACGCCCGATGCGAGTACTAACCTCTTCCCGCTGGGCATCCTGATCGGCGGAGAAAAGTTGCACAACAATCACCACGCATACGTGACGTCCGCCATACTGTCGAACCGATGGTTTGAATTCGACATCGGCTGGCTGTACATTCGCCTCCTGGCGGCATTGAAACTGGCGACCATTCGGCGAGTCGCGACGAAACCGCGCCTGCTCGCGGACAAGGCCGTGGTCGACGACGCGACGCTGCAAGCGATCATCCGCAACCGGCATGCGGTAATGGCCGCCTATGCGCGCATGCTCGAGCCCGCCTGCCGGCGGGAGCTGCGCCGCATCAAGAACATGAGCCGCGACGACAAGCGCGTGTTCGCGCTTGGCATGAAACGCTGGCTGCGCCAGACCTGGGGCCATCGGGACAAGCCCGATCTGCGGGCGCTGACGAGCCCCAATGCCAACCGGCGAACGCGCGTGTACGTCGACATGTACGAGGCGTTGCTCGAGCTATGGACGTGGTCGCACGCATCGCACGAGCAACTGCTGGCTCAGTTGCAGGATTGGTGCCGTTGCGCGGAGCAGAGCGGTATCGACGCGATCGCCGATTTCTCGATCCGCCTGCGCCACTATGCGTGACCCCGGCCCGCCCGCGACCTGCGATGCGGGACCGGCGTGCCACGGCGCGCGGCGCATGCGCCGCTCATCTCGCGCGATTGTCGGGACGCGAGTAACGCCACTTGCTCGCATTGGAATTGATGCCGGCATCCTGACGGATGCGCTTTTCGGCGCGTTCGACGTCGGCACGGGCCAGATCGTCCCGCTGCTTTTTCCGGGTCGCGTCATCGCGTCGGTCAACCGACGTGCCTGAGTGGGATTTCATAGATCCTCCTGAATGAGGTGTGCTCGCGTCGCGAGACGCCGCGTCGAGTCGGATGCGGCGGACGGATCAGATCGCCTGAGGGGCGATCTTGCCATCCACGATGTCCTTGCCGAATTGCATCGCCAGTTCGAGTGCGAGCGCCGCCGTTTGCGGAGCGCCGTGCTCGAAAATGGTCGAGTAACGCGGTGCCGTTGCCGAGGTCGCCGGAATCGTGTCGATGCGCACGATTGAAGCAAAACGCTTCGGGCCGGGGGCGTGGGGATCGCCGAACGGCGGGAAAAGCATTTGTGAATAGACGCGGAGTTCACGTCCGCGATATTCGAGAGTGGGGATGGTCATGATTTGCTCCTGACAGAGCAACCGTTGGCGCCGAAGGATTCAAGGGCGCCGATGCCTTGACAAAAAACCGGCAGGTATGTTCAGTGTGCGCGCTTGACAATGGTTTCGCAAGAAAAACATCGGATGCCGAATCATATTTTCGATGCGGATAAATCATTGCGCTTCAATGCGGCAGTCACCTGCGGTGTCGGAAAAACCCGACTGCAAATAGTCGATACCGTACAGACCAACGCGTGTCGTTCGGTTCACGATGAAATAAACATCGAGGAGGCTGCCATGTGCATCCCACTTTCACCCGAGGTCGTCGAGACCCTCAAGTCGCTTGATCGAATTCCGGATTCCCAAGCCAATATTCCGCGCTCCATAGCCAATGAACTATTGACTCACGGGCTTGCATACGAGTCGCGCACCGGCGGCTCCATCCATATGACGTCAGCAGGCCGGCTGTGGCTGAATCGGTGCGCGTATTAGCGCGCACGGGTTGATCAGACGGGACCGGAGTTTTGTCCTGTACAACGATCCATGAATCCATGAGGCAATGATGAAAATCTCATCTACACGATGGTTTAAGCTGGACCAATATGCGCCTGTTCGCAACGGATGGTATGAAGTGCGACTGGTGAGCGGCGACACGGCATTTGCGAAGTTCGGCGACGGCGAATGGACCGAAAAGCCGATGCTCATCTTTACGCGCTGGCGAGGCTTGTGCTCCGATCCGGCCAAGTCGAGCGACCAGGAGACGATTGCCGCGGATGCGACCGCAGCGAAAGGTGTCCGGGACGCGTGGGACGCGTTCTTTCCCGGCGTGGGAGACGAGCAGCACAAACCGCTTGCCGCCGCGCATGGCGACGACACCCGACGCGTTGCGGCATCGTGACGGTCGGCTGGGAAACGGATCTCGCCGGATGCGGACGTGTGCCATCACCACCGGCGAGTCCGCCGCACGTTGCCCGATCGCGCGGCGCTTCGGACGGTTCGCGCGAACACCCTACGGCCGCCGCTTGAATTGCGCTTTCGCGTCGCCGAATGACGCTTGTGTCTTGCCGACGACCTGCTCGACTTTGCCCTGCATTCGGGTCGTTCGATTTCCCATGATCCTGCCGACCATTTCCTTCAGCTTGCCTTTTGCTTCCGCGATGCGGCCTCTCACCTGATCCCTGTTCATCACACTGCTCCTTGACATGGGTCGCCTGTTTCACCGGTACGACACCCCGAACCATCGAGGCGTCGTATCGGGCGCTTCGGCGCGGGACAACCAAGCCGCCCGAACACATGTTGCGCGCAATCGCGACGAAGGTCGGTACGTTGCCGTACGCGAATCGGCGCCGGCGTGCCGCCTGATGCATGCGGGCGGCGATTGGGTCGATCGCCGCGAAGATGGGGGGCATGTGATCATGCTTTGCGCGCTTGGTACGCTTTCGTACCGCATTCGCATTCGCCTGTGTGTAGCGTCAGGGATATCCACGAACAACCTGAGGCGCATCATGCTGCGACGAACATCGAAGGTCATCAGGCTCGAGTCGCTGTAACCGGCGGCGAAGGCAGGGCGGCTTTGTATCCCTGTGTTGTTTTCAATCTTGCGGAGGGCGTATGCACATTCTCACGAGCGCGGGCCCACTGGTTTCGCTGATCGCCGGCATCCTGATTCTTGTGGTGCCCCGTCTGTTGAATTACATCGTGGCGATCTACCTGATCGTCATCGGGTTGCTCGGGCTGTTCGGAGGACATCTCCACTGAACCGGGCCCCACGAAACAGCGGGTGACGAGCCTCGCACGCGGCACCCGCGATAGCTCGCCTGCGTCCGGTACGTTGCCGGACAGACTCCCCGCCCGCGTCCGTCTACGTTGATATCGAAAGCGTCGATGCACGTCCCGAACCGGGTGCATCGAGCACGCGTCCGCATGACGGAGCGGGATGACTGACATCCCGGCGACTCGGGCATTCGAGAGGCGGCGCCGCCCATTTCGACGCGGGAGCGCACGGGCGCAGATCGACGGAAACATCGGTTCGATTGCATTCGGCAGCCATCGGTGCGCACGCATCGCGACATGGCCGGCCGGATTGATCGAGGAGAGACGACATGTCACTGGGACTTCTTCTACTGATCGTTGTCGTGCTGTTGATGGTCGGGGTGATCCCGACCTGGCGCTACAGCAACGGCTGGGGTTATGGTCCAAGCGGATTGCTGGGCTTGGTATTGATCGTATTGCTCATCATGATGCTGCTGGGCAGGCTGTGACGCGGGACATCATCGACGCTGCAGGTTCATCGAAAGACCGCCGCCCGGCACCGTGAGTGTCGGGTGTGGCATCGCACCGAACCGAACCGTTCTACCAACACATGCACCGTGCCACTGCGCCCACCACGGATCTCATGCAAAGCGGCGCATGAGCGGCGTGGCCGACATGCCGTGCAGCACGATCGACACGGCGATGATGGTCAGTACCCACGGAACCAGCGGCAACAATTCCGCGCGCGGCCCTTGCTCGATTGCCAGCATCAAGTAATACAGGGAACCCACGCCGCGAATGCCGAACCAGCTGATCAACCGGCGCTGGTGGCGAGACGCCCGGGAGCCGATCAGCGCGAGCCGGGTGGCGGCCGGCCGGATGACGAACAGCAGTGTCGCGACCACGGCCGCGCCCGTCCAGGTCTGCATGTCGGCCCAATAGCGGGACACGAGCGCGCCGATCAACAGGATCAGCACGGCTTCGGCGATGTGTTCAAGCTCGATCGTGAATCTCATGACCGATTCCGCGACGAAGGCATGGGCTTTGTCGGGATCGGTGGCGGTGGCCTCGACATCCTCGCTGTCCACGACGCCGACCGTCTCCTTCGACGTCTTCCGGCCGCTCGTTCGATGCTCGACGCGCCGCATCGCGACGCCCGCGGCGAACACGGCCAGGAACCCGTAGCCATGAATGGCGAGCGCCACGCCGTACGACAGCATGATCAGGCCCAGCGCGAAGAACCCTTCGAGGCCGAGCGCCTGTCCGTGACGACTGCGCAGGAATGCGACGAGCCGGGCGGTGACGAAGCCGAGCAGCCAGCCGGCGCCCACACCGGACGCGATGCCCCATGCAATGCCGCCGGCCATGCTCCAGTGGAGCGCCGACGTCGTGCCGGACCCGCACACAAGCAGGCCGAGCACCGCGCACGGGTAGGCCGTGCCGTCGTTGATCCCGCCTTCGCCGGACAACGAAAAGCGCACCAGTTCGACGTCACCCGCGTCGCGCACGCCGACGTCATGAGCGAGCACCGGGTCCGTCGGCGCGATCATCGCGCCCAGCAGTACCGCCACGCCGATGCTCAAATGCAGCACCAGCACGCCGAGCGCGGCGATCGACACGACAGTGAAGATCATCGCGACGACGCCAAGCCGCAGCGGCAGCATCCAGCGGGGATCGGCGGGCGGGACACGCAGCCTCAAGCCGATCGCGAACAGCGAGATCAGCAAGCCGATTTCGGCGGCGAAACGCAAGCGCGTGACGTCATCCGGCAAGGTCATCGACAGCAAGCCGGTGCCGGCCGGTCCGACCAGAAAGCCGATCCCGAGATACACCATGGCCGCGCTCAGCGGCAGGCGCTCGAGCGACGATCCGATGAGTCCCATGGCAATCAGCAGGGCTCCGAAGATGAGGCATCCGATCGTTTCAGTCACTTTGCATACCCAGCATGGATAACGTGACGCTCGGGCCGCCTGTCGGCGCGGGAGCGTCACGGGATGGCGATGCGCCGGTCGTACCACGTTCGCAGCGAGCCGGTCCGGCGTCTGTCCGATGGCGGACAAAGGACCGGGCACGACCATTGCGATCGCAGCGACGCGCGCCTGCGGCTGACGCGGTTGGGAAGGCCTACCCGAAGCGGCACGCATGCGATGTACGGTAGCGGGCAGAGCGGCGCGGTGCTTCGTCATAGACTGTTCGCCGTTCCTCACGACAATCGGAGCATGGCCATGGCCCACCCAGCAATCGAGGGAGACCTGCGTTCACTCGAACGACTCATTGCACGCGTCGCGCCTGGTGAGCCTGTGCCATGGGCACTGTGGCGAATCCGGCTGGAATCGATTCTGGAAGACGGCTGTCCGACGCCGTCGGAACGCACGCAGTTCGTCAGCATCATCGCCCTTATCGTCATGCTCGAGCGTCGAGCGGGCACGCCGGCCACGCATTGAGCCTGGCCGGCGTGCCGGCAGTCATGGCCCATGCGCGAACGAGAGTGGGGCTGTGCCCCATACAGGAGGCAGGTTGAAACCCACGACATCCGACCCGCCGGTCGCGCCGGCCGCGATGCCCGTCAGTCCGCTGGCGGGCCGGCTCGCGCCATACGCGCTGTGGATCGACGTCCCCCGCCTCGTGACCGCGTACTACACCGATATGCCGGACCCGGCCGTCCCGGCGCAACGCGTGACGTTCGGCACGTCGGGACACCGGGGCTCCGCGTCGACCCGCAGCTTCAACGAGTGGCACGTCCTCGCGATCGCGCAGGCGATCTGCCGGTATCGACGTTCGCACGGCATCGACGGTCCGTTGTTTCTCGGCATCGATACGCACGCACTGTCCGAACCGGCGCAGGCGAGCGTGCTTGAAGTACTGGCTGCCAATGGCGTCGAGGTCATGCTGGCGCCGCCGGGCGAATACACACCCACGCCGGCCGTTTCGCGCGCGATCCTGAAGTACAACCACGGACGCAGTGCCGGGCTCGCCGACGGCATCGTGGTGACGCCGTCGCACAATCCCCCGGACAACGGCGGCATCAAGTACAACCCGGCGACCGGCGGCCCGGCCGAGGAGGCCGTCACCCGCTGGATCGAAACGGTGGCGAACGATCTGCTCGAAGCGGGGCTCGCGGGGGTGAGCCGCGTCTCGTTGTCGAAGGCATCGAATGCCGCCACGACGCACCGCTACGACTTCCTCGCGGCGTATGTCGACGACCTGGCGAGCGTCATCGACATGGACCTTCTGCGCGGCGCGCCGATCCGGCTCGGCGTCGATCCGCTCGGCGGCGCCAGGGTGCACTACTGGCGCGCGATTGCCGAGCGTTACCGCTTGAATCTCGTGATCGTCAGCGAGGAAGTCGACCCGACTTTTCGCTTCATGAGCGTCGACTGGGACGGACGGATCCGCATGGATCCGTCGTCGCCGTATGCGATGCAGACCCTGATCGCGCGGAAAGACCGCTTCGACGTCGCGTTCGCGTGCGACACCGACCACGACCGGCACGGGATCGTCACGCGGAGCGACGGTCTCTTGCCGCCCAATCACTATCTCGCGGTGCTCGTCGATTATCTGTACGCGCATCGGCCGGGGTGGCCCGCGCGCGCGGCGGTCGGCAAGTCGGTCGTCTGCAGCGGGATGATCGATCGTGTCGCCCGCGCACGCGCTCGCGAAGTCTACGAAGTACCCGTCGGCTTCAAATGGTTCGTCGGCGGCTTGCTCGACGGCACGCTGGGGTTCGCCGGCGAGGAGAGTGCGGGGGCCACGTGCCTGCAGCTCGACGGGCAACCCTGGACGACCGACAAGGACGGCATCGTTCCCGCGTTGCTGTCTGCCGAAATCATGACGCGAACCGGCCGCGATCCGGCGGAGCTTTACCGCGGTCTGGCGCACCGATTCGGCGCGCCCGCCGAACGGCGGGTACAGGCCGCGGCCACACGCGAGCAGCGCGCACTGCTGGCGCGGCTGACGCCGCATCAGTTCACGCACACCGAACTGGCGGGAGAAGCGATCGTCCGGATACTCGATCGGGCGCCGGGCAATCGGGCCGCGATCGGCGGCATCAAGGTGATGACGGAACACGGCTGGTTCGTGGCCCGGCCATCCGGTACCGAGGATCTCTACCGGATCTATGCGGAAAGCTTCAACGGCGAGGAGCACGTGGCGAGCATCGTGGCCGATGCCCAGTCGATGGTCGACGCGGTGCTCGAAGCCGGTACGCACCATGCCGGCGGCGGCCCGCACGCCTGATACGCGCACGGGCCGGCTGCGGCTCAGGCGAGCAGTTTCAGTGCGCGGTCGCAGACGTTCTCGACTGTGAAGCCGAAATCGCGCATCAACTCGGCGCCCGGCGCCGACGCGCCGAAACCCGCGACGCCGAGCACGTCGCCGCGATCGCCGACATAGCGGTGCCAGCCTTGCGATACGCCCGCTTCGATCGCCAGCCGCGCGCCGACCGACTTCGGCAGCACGGCGTCCTGATACGGCTGGGGCTGGGCGTCGAACAATCTCCAGCAGGGCAGCGACACCACCCGAACCGCCACGCCGCGCGCGAGCAGCTCTGCGTGCGCCGCCAGCGCGAGCGCGACTTCCGAGCCCGTCGCGATCAGGATCAGCGTGGGGCGGCCCTCGGGCGCATCGGCCAAGACGTAGCCGCCGCGCCGCAACCCCTCGGCCGGCGCGAACCGCAAGCGATCGATGGTCGGCACGTCCTGGCGGGTCAGAACCAGCGCGGTCGGCCGCTCCCGGGCTTCGAGCGCCACCCGCCACGCGACGGCCGTCTCGTTGGCATCGGCCGGTCGAATCACCAGCAGGCCCGGGATCGCACGCAGGCCGGCAAGCTGCTCCACCGGCTGATGCGTCGCACCGTCCTCGCCGACGGCGAGGCTGTCGTGCGTGAACACATAGATCACCTGCAGGCGCATCAACGCGGCGAGCCGGATCGGCGGACGCATGTAGTCGGAAAAGATCAGGAAGGTCGCGCCGAACGGCAGGATGCCGCCGTGAGCCGCCAGGCCGTTCAGGATCGCGCCCATCGCATGCTCGCGCACACCGAAATGCAGATTGCGGCCGCCGCGGCTCCAGCCGCCGCCGTCGGAACCTTGCCGGTCGAGCGCGCTCATGCCGGCAGCCTCGAAATCGCCGAGCCCGGTCAGCGCAGTGAAGGTCGAGGGATTCAGATCGGCGGAGCCGCCGACCAGCGACGGGACGCGGGAGGCAAGGGCATTCAGTACCTCTCCGGAAGCAACCCGCGTCGCCATGCCTTTCGGATCGGCCGGGAAAACCGGGATATCGCGGTCCCACCGGTCGGGCAGCGTGCCGCGCACCGTGTTCAGCAGCGCGTCGGCCAGCTCGGGAAACGCGCGCGCATACGCTGCGAACCGCGCGTTCCAATGATCTTCCCGTGCGCGCCCCTCCGTCAGCGCGCGACGAAAATGCGCGAGCGCCGATGCGGGGATATGAAACGCGGGGTCGGGCGGCCAGCCGAGGTTGTGCTTGGTCAGGCGCACCTCGGCGTCACCGAGCGGCGATCCGTGCGCCTGGTAGGTGTCTTGGCGATTGGGTGAGCCGTAGCCGAGATGCGTGCGCACGAGGATCAACGACGGACGCAGTGGCTCGGCACGTGCGTTGACCAGCGCCGCGTCGATGGCGGCCAGATCGTTGCCGTCGTCGACCGTTTCGGTATGCCAGCCGTAGGCGTCGAACCGTCGCGCGCGATCTTCGGTGAAGGTGAGGGACGTGCCGGCCGACAGCGTGACCCGATTGTCGTCGTACAGACAGATCAGCTTGCCGAGCTGGAGATGGCCGGCAAGCGATGCGGCCTCCGCTGCGACGCCTTCCATCAGGTCGCCGTCGCTGACGAGCGCGTAGGTGTGGTGATCCACAATCTCGAAGCCGGGGCGGTTGTAGCGTGCAGCGAGATGCGCTTCGGCCATCGCCATCCCGACGGCGTTGGCGAAGCCCTGGCCGAGCGGACCGGTCGTCGTCTCGACACCCGGCGTGAGGCCGCGCTCCGGATGACCGGGCGTGAGGCTGCCCGACTGCCGGAACCGCTCGATCTGATCGAGCGGCAGATCGTAGCCGGTCAGGTGAAGCAGGCTGTACAACAGCATCGAACCATGTCCGGCCGACAGGATGAAGCGATCGCGATCGAGCCACGCCGGATTGGCGGGATGATGCTTGAGATGGCGCATCCACAACACATAGGCCATCGGCGCGGCGCCGAGCGGCAAACCTGGATGGCCGCTCGCCGCTTTCTGCACGGCATCGATCGACAGGAAGCGCAGCGTGTTGATGCACAGCGCATCGAGTGCCGAACCTTCTATTGACGGGAAATCGGTTGAGGTCATGCAACTGCTCCCTGGCGTCCGGTCATGCGATATCCCGCACGGGATCGTGGTGGCGTTGGTTAACCATTGCGCGGATCTGCGTTATCGGTCTCCGGACCAATAGCCGTGCTTGCCGTAGAACTCATGCAATGCGATCTCGTAGCTGCGATGAACGAGCTGCGAGTCGTCGTATCGAGGGCTTCGGCGGATTGCGTCGCGCGTGAGCGTGGCCGATACCGTTTCCGTGGGCCAGTCCACCTGGTCGAGCCAGTGCGTCGCGATCAGCACTTCGTTGCCGGTCGACCACCAGCTCGACGTGTCGATCGCCAGATAGCGGATCACCCACGCTTCATCGTCGTAAATGAAGTCGGATACGTGACCGATATGTCCGTCCGTGGCTTCGAGCCGATATCCGTCGACCTCGCCGGTGCTGCGCAGATGCGTATCCGCCGCTGCACTGGCCGGCGCGGTGTGCGAGAACAGCGGATTGCCCGCGTCGGGGTCCTGCGAAGGCCCGGCGGGATCGAAAGCCGGGTACGCGCCCATCCCCCAAAGGTTCGGGCCGCCCCAGTAAGTCGGGTAGTCGTAGTAACGCAGGTACTCGATTTCGTGCTGACGCGATACCGGCTTGTGCGTGTCCAGATTCGGGCTGTCTCTCACCTGCTGTTGCGTGAGGCTGACGTACAGCGTGCGGGTTTCGGGATCGGCGTGCGTGACGGAATACGGCGAGATCAGCACCTGCCTGTCGTGCAGCCAGTCGCCCGTCTCGACGACGAGGTAACGGATGCACCAGTTGTCGTCGTCGAAGTAGGCCTGGTGGATGTGCCCGATATCGCCGTCCTTCGCTCGAACCGTGTCTCCGTGCAACCTTCGGATGCTTCGCAACATGATGTCCTCGCCAGAGCGATGCTCGGCACTTCGGTGATCCGGCCGACCTGCCTGCCGTGCGGTGGCATCCAGCCGTTCGTCCGCCGATGCGGAGCGATTCCTGCCGAGCGCGTCCACTCGGATAGCCGGCATGTTTGAGACGCTACACGCGGCGGCTAGCCGATGCGGTACGAAACCGTACAAAGCGCGCACGAGGGGGAACCGTCCGTCCCGGCATGTCGCGACACATCCTCTCGAGCATCGTCATCAGGATCACGAAGCAGTGAGGGTCGCCACAGCCACGTGCCGCCGGGTGTACCCGTCCGCTGGACAGGATTCGTACGTTAACGCAGCCGCAGGGGGATGAACAGCGAGACGCCGGGCGCCGGTGCCGGCTCGTAAACCATCGGAGGCGCGGCATAAGCGTCATCCTCGCCATCGTAATAGCCGTCGCCTCCATGCCGGTGATGGTCGTAGTGGCGACCGCCCTGATGCGTCATGCGCGCGTGATTGCCCTTGTCCCAGCCGTGATTCATTCTCTCCGCATGCAACTGCGGTGCAACGACAAGGCAGCCGAACGCAACGATCATGCCGACGAGCCGCATGCCTGATCTCGGCGCCATCGTGTTTCGACGTGCGTGTCCGACAGAAACGTCCATCATGTTCTCCTGGGTACGATCCGGAACTATTGTTTCTTGATCAGGTGGTGACCGTTGCCACGGAAAATCGCGTCCGCGTTCTGCTTTTGCGTATCGGACATGCTGTCGTACAGCGGCTGAAATGCCGTGGTCAGTTTTTTGATGCCTTCGGCGTGCACGTTGGCGACTTGGCCGTAGGAATGAAGATCGTCCATCGCGCTCATGTCGTTCGCGTGATCGCTACGTGCCTTCCTGAGCGATTCCATCGCGTTCGCGTTATCGCGCATGACCTGCGAGACCCGCTGCCACAGGGATTCCTGGGCAGGCGTGATGCCAAGGCGCTGGTGCAGGCTGTTGATGCGCCCGTCGACCGACTTTTGAGCCGCCACGGTCATGACGTGGGGTGGTGCGTGATCCGGTGCGGGGCCGGCAGCATTCGAGAGTGGGGCGAAGACGGCTGAGCCGAGGGCGACTGTCACCGCCACGGCGAACGCGCCGGCAATCTGTCGGGGGAGGGCGAGAAGAGCGAGTTTCATGGTGGATCCTGATGAAAAATCGGGAAGGAGTCGACGTCTCGCGACTCATCCGGCCGGCAGCCCAGCTATACGCGGGGTGTGCGGGCTCAGTCTGTCCGATGCCGGACGGTTTGCCGGTGTGCGTGGCTGTTTCGCCATGCCCGGCGTTGTGCGGCGGATCACGTTCGCGCCGGACGGAATGTTCGGATCGGGTCTATGCTGGCGTCGTGACCGGAGGCGTTTCACGCTGGCGGCCCAGCTGAATCAGGCGCGGCCCGATCCGACCATTACCTCCATGGAGGCGGTTATGCGCAGCAGATATCGAGAGCAGCATACGAACGGCGGCAAGAGCGAACGCAATGTCGACGAGGCGGTGGAGGGGACATTCCCCGCCAGCGATCCGCCGTCGATCGGCGGTGTCACGAGGATGATCTCCCGCCCGGCCCATCGAAAGCATCATCGGAAGTCGTCACACATCAAGCACCGCTAGCGCAGGGGCAGCGCCCTGCGCGACCACGAAGCATCGAGTCGTCGCCGGTATCCGGCGATATCGATAAGCGCGGCGGAATCGGTCGGCGCACCGGCGAGCCGATATTCCCGGTGTACCCGGGTACGGAACCGTACCGACTTCCGATGCCGGTGCGCGCAGCGTTTTCTCGTGCGTCGAGTGCCGCTTTCGATGTCGAGGCCGTGCACGAGACGGATATTCCCGGAACTTGTCCAAGGAGGACATCATGAGGATGCTCCACACCCCCGATCGATCCGGGGATGACAGCAACGGGGGCAAGCTCGTCGAACGCGATGCCGGCGATGAACCCGCTCATATGGTGACAACCGCGGATGTCCTGAAGGGCAGCAAGATCATCGCGTCGGACGGTGAGGACATCGGCAATGTTTTCGGCATTGTGCTCGATTTGCACCACGGCAGAATTGCCTACGCGGTGGCGTCCAGCGGCGGCACGGGCGAGATGCTTTGCGCCATTCCGTGGAGCGCGATGAAATACGATGTCGGCGACAAATGTTTCCATCTGGATGTGGCCGCCGCGCATGTCAAAAGCACCCCAGGCTTCGACGACGAGCACTGGCCGGTGATGACGCAATTGCAGTGGGGATTGTCGCTTCACCAGTACTACAACCGGGCGCCTTACTGGGTCGTCGGATAAGGCGTAGTGGCGGCTAGAGTCGCTTCAGATCGGGAAGCAGGCGGTCGAATTCGCGCTTGACCACGCTGTAGCATTCGCACACGCGCTTTTCGAGCCCGGGTCGGTCCAGCACCTCGATATGGCCGTAGTTGTAGCGGATGAGGCCCGCGTCCTGCAGCTTCAATGCTGCTTCCGTCACGCCCGACCTGCGCACGCCCAGCATGTTGGCGATCAGTTCCTGCGTCATGCGCAACTGGTTCGACGGCAGGCGGTCGAGGCTGAGCAGCAGCCAGCGACACAGCTGTTGATCGATCGAGTGATGCCGGTTGCATACCGCAGTCTGCGCCATCTGCGTGATGAGCGCCTGAGTATAGCGCAACAACAGGCGCTGCATCGCGTTGCCGCGCCGGAATTCCTCCTTCAGGATGCTCGCGTCGAGCCGGTAGGCCTGCCCCGCGCTTTGCACGACGGCGCGACTCGGCGTCGTTTCGCCGCCCATGAACAGCGACACGCCGATCATGCCTTCATGGCCGACGATCGCGATTTCCGCGGACGAGCCATCCTCCATCACATACAGCAGCGACACGATCGACGTGGTCGGAAAATAGACGTGATGAAGCTGGCCGCCCGACTCGTACAGCACCGTTCCCAACGGCATCTCGACAAGCGTCAGGTGTGTGGCAAGGTGGGCACGCTCGTTCTCCGGCAGCGCAGCTAACAGGTGATTTTCGGTAAGGGGCGGGTTGTCCTGCATGCGTGGCTCCTACGCTTGCGCCCGGCTGACGAACGAGAATCCGACCGATGTGGGCGCTGCGGGAATCGGCGGACGGGGCCAACCATCATATCTTACCGATCCGACGACCAGGCGGGACAGTGGCGGCAATGTGTCCCTTTTCTCGACGAATTAGGGATGACCGTTCGAATGCGGATCTACCTTCAAAAATTATAGTGCCGACACGTGTCTCATCAAGGTGCACGGAGTCGCGCGTGCGCGATGCGGAACCGATATTTCACGGAGCAGTTGACGGGAAATCGATCGCGGTCGGCAGGCCTGAGCGGTGTCGACCGCGGAAGGATGAGCCGCGATGATGCGCGCGCGTCCGCTCCGTTGCCGGACAGGCGCCACACGAGCACGGTTACGCGCCGTTCAGGCGAGTCGAATTCAGATCCGCCGCCGCGTCCTCAGGGCGCCGCGTCTGCCGGCTCACGCTGGGCACTACAGTGTCTTCAGCTTCGAGATCTTCGTTCCTTCAAGCGTCACACCCGCCATCAACCCGCTGTTCGTCAGCACGAATGCTTCGATCGGCGCGGTCGCGGTGCTGGTGTCGACATTGCCGTTCGCACCAGCTTTCAGGACTGCAACTGATGCGTCGCCGCCTGCCGACCAGCCTTCGCTGCTACGGAACCGATTAAGCGCGTCCTCGGTCATGAACAGGAAAATGATGGCTTTCGATTGTGCGCCGATCTGCGGCCCGATCGAGCCGGTCGTGGTGCTGTAGTACCCGACGGTGCTGCCGGCCACGCGCAGCGAGCCTTCACCATACTGACCGCCGATCCAGAAGCCGGCCGCGATGACCGACGGGAACACCAGCACGCCACGCGCCTTGCCGACGAGTTCATGCGAGCCGTTGGCGCTGGAGTAAAGACGTGCGAGGGTCGAGTCGACACCCGCATCGATGGTGTGGCGTTTATCGGTCTGGTGGCCGCTGGCGTCGGACGTTCCGGTCATCGTGCAACCCGAAACCGCGAGGGAAACAGCCAGGATCGATCCCGGCGTACCCCATAGAAATGTTCGTCGTAGCATCATCGTCTCCTGATTGTTGCCCGAGCTTTCGAGGCTACGTCAGGACGGCCACGGATGCGGTACGACAGCGTACAAAGGCGCAACATCCGCGTTGTCCCGCGTCGCGTTCGGCTTCGCGGCACGTGCAGCGTGTGCGGGTGAATGTCGGTCGATGCCACGCAACCGGTCCGTCTCCGCAAGCGTCCTTCACCGTACAGACACGCCATCTCGTTGTCGGGACGATGTCCTCTGCAACCATCCGTTCGTTCGTGCGTGACCTGTACACGCACATCGACGTGGTTCACGTCAGCGGTGAATGATTCCGTCATTCGTCTCCGGTCGATCAAACGAAGCAACGTGCCTGGATGCGACTGGCAAGGAGAGCAACATGCGTGCGTCTGTCTATGTCTGTCTTGCGGCTATTGCAACCGTGCTTGCCGGATGCCTTTGGGTACCCGGTGAGGGCTATCGCGGCGATCGAAACGGGGGGTATGGCGGTGCGTATGGCGGCGGTCACGAAAGCGGATGGAATCGAGGCGACACTTCGCGCGACCACATGAATCATTCCGGGCGTTCCGATGACCAGGGGCCGCATGGGGCAGGGCAACGGGAAGGATGGTAGGTCGGGGCTGCGGCCATCACATGAAAACAGCGTCCTTCCGGTGCGCTTCATCATGACCGATGCCGCGGCTTCGTAACGCACACGTCACCGTGTCGAAGTTCGCCTGTCATATCCCGTTGTACGGCGATTCTCCCAAACAGATCGATCGGAGGAAACGACCGGCAGTCGCCATAGATGGCCGGGCCGCGTCGTTCGCCATTCGATCGCGTAGTTTCGCGAAGCTGGCGACCCGGGTACCCCATTGCTCACGTCCTGCCAGACTCGAGCAGGTTCTTCAGCGCCGCCATCTGTTCCTTCTGCATGTTCAGCAATTCAGTCCATTGCTCCTCGCGCAACCCGTCCAATTTTTCATGGAGCAACATGATCTCGAGTTCGGCCTTCAGATTGATTTCGTAATCGTGTTCGGCAGAGACCCGGTCCTTGTATGACTGCCGGTTCTGCGCCATCAGGATAATGGGTGCCTGGATAGCTGCCAGCATCGAGAGAAACAGGTTGAGCAGGATATACGGGTAAGGATCGAAGGTCTTGCTGTACGTTGCCAGAATCAGCGAATTCAGACTGACCCAGACGACCATGACGACGACAAAGCACGTGATGAATATCCACGACCCGCCGAAGGCGGCAACGGCATCTGCCGCGCGCTGGCCGCGCGTTGCCGCTTCCTCCAGTTCTTTCGTGGAGTCTCTCGCTATGCGCTTTCGTTCCGAAACGAGACGTGCAACATTCTTCGAGCGCTCGTCCAATGATTCATAGGGTACGCCAAAGAATTTTTCGGCAAGCTCCGCAGGTTTATGCATGTTGCCCTCCGCGCGGTCGCGCAATCCGAACAGAATGGAATCGCAATAAAGTCACGGCAAAAGGCTGGTTGCGCAGTAATCGCGAAGCAAAGAAACCGAGACAGGCCGAACAGCGGTCTCTCCCGGCTTCGTTGCCATCCGACCCAGCAGACAAAGCCCCGTGCGATTCCGCACCCTACCGGAATCGGAGCGGTATGAACAGGCTGACGCCTGGCGCCGACTGCGGGGCATAGACCACGGGTGGTGGCGCATACACATAGTCCCGGTTGTCGTAGTAGTCGCCGCGACGGTAGTCATTGCCCGGATTTCGATAAACCTGCCGATTGCCGTGATCCCACTGATGCCCGTGGTTCTGCCAATAACCGTTACCCGTGCGATGCTTTGGTTGGCTTTGGTAATGCTGATAGCCGTCATTCGCGCCATGCTGC
Organism: Burkholderia sp. BCC1047; assembly: GCF_902833155.1. Classification (NCBI taxonomy): domain Bacteria; kingdom Pseudomonadati; phylum Pseudomonadota; class Betaproteobacteria; order Burkholderiales; family Burkholderiaceae; genus Burkholderia; species Burkholderia sp. BCC1047. Next base: position 17,558 of record NZ_CADFEH010000005.1, read on the forward strand.
TGTTGGTTATCGTAGTAGTTGCCGTAGTCTGCGCCGAAAGCCGGCCCCATGGACATGCCGCCAATGGCCAAGGTCAAGCTGACCGTCGTCATGATTCTGGTCATCATCGAGCCGATGAACGCGGTGCGTACTTCTGGGGTTTTCATGATGTTCTCCTGTCTGAGATCCGGGACCTGAATGCGGCACCGGTCCGTTTCCCGCTGCGGGTGTCTCGAAATCACCCCTTCTTTGCGGAGCGGTGATGGTCAGTCCGGAAGATCAGATCGGCATTCTTCTTCTGGGCGTCGGACATGCTGTCGTACAGCGCCTGAAACGCGGGAGTGAGTTTTTTGATGCCGTCCGCATGGGCGTCGGCGACCTGGCCATAGGACTTGAGATCGTCGACGGCGCTCATGCTGTTGGCATGACTGGTTCGAGCCTGTCTGAGCGAGTCCATCGTGCCCGCATTGTCGCGCATGACCTGCGCGACCTTGTGCCAAAGTTCTTCCTGCGCCGCGGTGATCTGAAGCCTGTCGTGAAGGTTATTGATGCGCGTATCGATCTGGTCGTGGGTCGCAACGGTCTTCGCGCTTGCAGGTGCTTGAGTCTGCACGGGGGAGGCAGCGCTCGCAGGATTGGCGAATGCCGTTATCGCGAGAAAAACCGCTATCGCGAGCGCCGGTGCAGTTCGCGGTCGGGATGGAGGGGCAATGAGTCTCATGATCGATCTCCAAAGGAATTCGATGGACTCACGAAGGGATTGCCGTCATTGCGAGCGAGTTCGATCGAATGGATCATCTGTGCGCCGACGCCCGACCGACGTCTGTCCGGTGCCGGACGCTTGCGCGCTGGCGTTGCACTACCGAATCGCCGGCGTAGCGCGCGACCCGACGCGAAGACTGGCGCTTGCGCTGCAAATGCAACAGCCACATGCCCTTGTCACCGTATGCCCGTTACGGCTGCAACGCCGTTAGGCTTCGGCTCGGAGCCGAACGCGCTTGCCGTGCCGGTCGAGACAATGCATGCGTTGACCATATCCCGGACCGAAGTGGCATAGTGATCGGCGCCGATCGCACTCCGGAGATCCTCGGGCCATTGACCGGTATCGCCTGCCGGCCAGAGGCCGACGACGATCAGCGCGTCCGGCAAGCGCTGCCGCACGCGTCGCAAAAGGTAACGCAGGTGCGACGGGATTCCATTGATGGCTAGATAAAAAATGCACACTATCGTCACTGCGGTGACGTCCAGACCGTCGATCCGGACGCGCGAGGCCGCGTCATGGTTGACCACCCGACAATCGAGATCGTGCTTGCCGAGAAGCTGAACGAGAATGGCCGATGCCAACTCGTCGAGCGCCCCCCGGCCTGCTATGCAAAGGACCTGATTGTCGGCATGCCGAACCGGGCGAGCTTCGATGCCGGGCGAAGAAGCGTTCCGAGCCGGTTGGCACGATACCTTTTGTCCGGCAGCAGGCGCAGCCGGTGCGCCCCAGTCGGCCGCTGCTGCATCGGTAGCCGGATCGGTGTCTGCGAAACCATCCAGGCCCTCGATGAGGTCGTTGACCGTGGTCTCGATTCGCGCCAGTTGTGCCGGCGTTACGCCGCCGCGCAAGACATCGTCCGCCGCAAGCTGCAAGCCCTTGAGAACGATTTCATCGTAATAGGAGGACAGCGGCCGGTCGCGAAGCAGTATCCTGGCTTGCTCTACTGCGTCATCGGGGTCGCCGGCGAGCGCTCGCTGGTAGAAATTTTCGACTGGAGACAGCGCGGGCTGGTCGCCAAGCAGCACGTCGAGAAATTCGAGCCGCGTAACATGGCGACCGAGGACCAGCAGGCAAAGTGTCAGCGGAGTGGACAGGATGAGCCCGATTGGCCCCCATATCCAGCTCCAGAAAATCGCAGCGACGACGACCGAAAACGGGGAAAGGCCGGTGCTATGGCCGTACAGCAGTGGCTCGACGGCCTGACCGGCCAGCAGCTCGACGGTCACGAAAAGCACCAGCGACCAGATCGCCATCGACCACTCCGGACTGACGGCTGCGGCTAGTGCGGTAGCCAGAATGGCGGAGATCCAGATTCCGACGTAGGGGACAAGACGCAACAGCGCGGCCAGAATCCCCCACAGCACCGGACTGGGTACGCCAATGATGAACAGCCCGGTCCCGATCACGACGCCCACGCCCGCATTCAAGCCGAGTTGCGAAACGAAATATCGACTGAGGCGCCGCGCGGCTTCGTCCATTGCGGTGGTGGTCCGATGGAGATCTCTCGAACCGAACAAGCGGATAGCCCGGTCCCGAAGATCATCGCGCTGCAACAGAATGACGATGGTGACGACAAATACGATGAAGGCTGTCTCGAGTGGACTGACGACGGGAGACAGTATGCGCCGTGCAAGCTGGAATGGTGTCTGGGCCGGCTCGCGCACCTCGACGGGAAGCGCCGCAGGCGGTTGGGTGCCGGACGAGGATGAGGAAGATTCGCGTATCGTTTTCGGCTGATCGACGGTTGCCCGTTGAAGCGCCTGACCGGCGGTACCCGCCAGCTGGTTCAATTTTCCAACCGTGAGCCCATGCACGACAGAGATCTTCTTGTCGATCGTCGCCTGATAACGGGGGATGCCGACAGCGAGGTCCGTGATCTGGGTGGCGATTATCCCCCCAAGCACGACGATCACCGAGACCGACATCGTCACCGCAAGGAGAACCGAGGCCACGTGGCCAAGCTTGATGCGGCCAAGAAGATTGGCGAGGGGAGCGACCAGGAAGCTGAGCAGAATCGCCAGCGTGAACGGGATCAGGATCTCGCGCGCAAAATAGAGCGCGGCGATGACCGTGACGCCAACGGCAAGCGTAATCAAACCCTGCACGCTGGGTGTTTCAGGAGGCTCGATGCGCGCTGCTGGCCTCGCGGGGCGCAATTCCTTGAAATCGAACATGACGGCTAACGCCTGCGATATCGTCCATTCTGATGGGTGCTTTCGGCGCGGATGCGTCCCATGCAGGCCGAAAAAACTCGACTTGCCAACCCAACCCCATTGGCGATCGGCCCGTCGATTCAGACACTGCGACGGGCGATCGACGCGTTGCGTCAGCGATCACTCTCGTGCATGTCACGCGGCGCGGCGTGGCGGGAACGATGAAAGTAAAACGGGACGATACGTATCGAACGCGATAAAACAGACACTTCGAGTGTACGGCCTACGTTGCTCGCAGTCTGGATTGAAGTCGGTACGGTGCCGTACCCGGGACACAGTCATGCCAGGGCACGCTGACGACGCAAAGAGTCGAGTTCGCTGCGGCGTTCCCGATCCCGGGGCGGCAAAACGGATATCTCGATGTCCTCCACCGTACCGACTGCGTGGCTGATCGATGTCAATTTCACTTTGCCGGGCAGGTTTCTCACTCACATTGCAGATGTCCAACGGCATCAAATTGAACTGTGCGGCGATACCTCTCGCAAGGCCCGGAAGGTTCCGGGTCCCAAGCGCGGGCGGCGACGGGTTCGTCGAAACACTGAGTCGAAAGGAGAAGGCCCATGTTGGGAACAATATTGATCGTCGTGCTGGTGCTCGTATTGATCGGTGCGATACCGACCTGGCCGCACAGCCGTTCGTGGGGCTATATGCCCAGCGGCTTGCTGGGCGTGGTGCTGCTCGTCGTAGTTGTGCTCCTCCTCCTGGGGCGGATATAGGAGGCTCGAGAATCCTGTCGGGAAAGGCCCCTTCGTGGATCATCGTTGCCGTACCGTTGCATCTCGAAACGGGTGGCCGCCGCGCATCCGTAAGACCGGGACGGCGCGCTTGCGGTTGCCGGGTATGACGCGGCAAGCGCCGCCTTGCGCAGATCGCCCGCAATCGATTCCGACGCAAGGCGGCCGGGCAGGTGGTACGGCTAACGAGCATGGAGGACTTATCCGGTCCGCGCAGACTGTCATGAGAAAAACACTCCTCAACGCGCTGGCCGCATGCTTTGCAGGCGGAGTCGGGCTCACCCCCGCGCCGAGCCAAGCCTATGCGCTGGACGCGCAGTTCGACTGCACCACCGACGCGCACGCGTTCATCGTGCGCCTGTTCAATCACGGCTATATCGATCGCGATCCGATGCGGGTCGAACAGAATTCGGTCAACGCGTTCCGGCCTACCCGCGACGCCGCGCTCACGGTGTTCGGCTTCAGCGTCTATGCCGTGTTCGCCTATGCGCAGTATGACGCGCTGTTCAGGCAGGGAACCGGTCGACCTCTGCCGGGTTCGATTTACGGCGTCGTCGTCAAGGCGCCGATCGATTCGGTCGAAGCACATTCTCGGTTAGCGGGCAGCAAGGCCGTCGCGCATCAGGTCATTCCGTTCATCCTCACTGCCGTCGTCTGTGCAAGGCCCTGAGACTGGCCGGTTCGAGCAAGTACGGAGGCCGCTCCGGTTCCGCGCGCCACGCGCGCGAGCAAACCGTCCGGCATCGGACAGACTGAGCCCGTACATCCCGTGCATAACTACGCGGCCGGACCGAGATTGGCGCGCAGCGATGCGATTCTGTCGTCACGAGATCCGCGAGGTTTTCGCCGCCCCCAAACGGGCTGCGGCATCGCTGCACATCGGATGCCGATTGACCCGTACGTTTCGATACCGGGATCGTGCACGTTGTTCAGATCAAGTCGTTCATACGACGCATTGGAGAAAGCTCATGAAAGGGATGTTGTCGAGTCATACATCGATCCGCACTGCACTGATTGCAGTCGGGCTGGTTGCCGGGTTGGGCATCGGCGCGGCGTGCCTCGCCGCCGGCGAAAGTTCGATGTCCAAAACTGCCAGCAGCGTTGGTACCGCGATCGACGACACCGCCATCACGACGAAGGTCAAAGCCAGGCTGATGGGTGAAGAGGGTCTCGGAAAATCCGATATCAGCGTCACCACCGTCGACGGCGTGGTCACACTCGACGGAACGGTAAGCAGCTTGCACGCGAAGTCGGTGGCCGAATCGGCGGCCCGGTCGGTCGACGGGGTTCAGCGTGTCAGTGACAACCTCGCGGTGCCGATGGATGCCGGCAAGCCGGCCAAACCTGGCGCCGTCGCGAAGACGGAGCGCGCGGTGTCCGATAGCTGGATCACCACCAAGGTCAAATCCAAGATTCTTTCGGACAGCGTCAGCAAGGGTTTCGATGTGAGCGTGATGACGACGCACGGCGTGGTGACGCTGAAAGGCTCGTTGGCGAGTCAGCACGCGATCGATCACGTCAGGAACATTGCCCGAAGCGTGAAGGGCGTCAGGCATGTGAATACTGGGGAGCTCGTTGTCGCGGGGAAATAGGCCTCCGGAGCAAGTTCGCTGTTTCACTGGTCGACCGTTCGTCCCGCTCGCAGAACATGCAACTGCAGCAAAGTCTCGAGGTTCACCGGCTGGGTCAGGTGATGGTCAAACCCCGCCTCGGCTGATCGTAGCCGATCGCCCGGTTGTCCATCGCCGGTGACGGCTATCAGCAGCGTGTTTCGAGTCGCTTCGGACTCCCGTAACTTCCGCGCGATCTCGGGAAGCCGCGTCTGATTCTGACGAGCGCTGAATTACTGCGGCGAGAATCCCTCAGTCCAGCGCGTTTCCTGCGCTAATGCGCCTTTGAGATCGAGCCTGGATAGGGTTCGGTGAAGATTTTCTCTTTTCGGGGGATGGGCAAAGATGGCTATCTAGCGTGCTCCCGATCGAGTTTCAGATCGGTACGGTGCCGGACCTGGATCGAACGCGTTGCACTTGTCTGGCAGGATAGCGCGGCATCGGGCGATCCGGTGAATGAACGGCGGGAGGACACCGCGAAACGTGTCCGGAAGACTGTACATCAGCGTACCGACTCGTCGAACCACCCCGATGCACGATGACGTTCGTCACATTCCTCTGTCGGGAGTGGCTCATGAAATATCCGATCTATATCACGCGGCACCGGAATCCCCGCTATCGCGGCGCGCTTCCGGACTTTCCCGAAGTCGATGTGGAGGGTGACTCGTATGGCGAGTTGCAGGCGGCCGCCGCGCAACGGGTCATGGCCCGGTATGACCGGTCCATGCGTCTCATTCCGCCGCCGACCACGGACATGTCGGCATTGCAAGCGTCGGAGGTCGATACCGGCGACGGGATCTGGCGGTTCTTCGACATCGACCTGACCCGAATGATTTCGAGTTCCGTGCGGATCGAGCTGTGCTTGCCGAAGCGCATCGTGCACGACATCGACCGGACCGCGAGCGGACTGCACACCACTCGCGATGCATTCGTTTCGATGGCGTGCGAGCACGCCACCGTCCGATCCGCGCAGCACGGTGGGGGGCGTGGCGAACCCGTCGCGAAATCGCTGTCGGGCCGGCGTTGATTTCAGCGTAATTCCCCAGTTAGACCGATCCAGACTGCATGCGGGGTTGCGGCATGCCCACGATAAATATTCTTTTAAGATCAAATGGTTGCTGTCTGGCTGATAAGCGGGGAATTACAGTGAAATCACGGGTGGCCCGGGAAGGCCGTGCGCGCCGCGACGCGCGCGAACATTCGCCAGCAGTGTCGATGAGAGAAGTGTCTCGCTTTCGCTCCGCCTAATCCGTATACCGTCGCGAGCCTCAAGCATATCGAAGAGTGCATCTGTCGGAGGTCTAACCAGCCGCGCGCTATGCAAGGCAGGGCACGCGCATCACTCTCGAGATCCCGGGCATACGCCTCGAGCGGCCGCGGGACTTCAGGGGAGCAGCGCGGTCGCCAAGGGCATGCTGCCACCGGGCACGGAGGCCGTCATCGGCGCGCCGCGCGTCGGATTCCGAAGTCTCCGGGGCAGCCTGAATGTTGCGCGCGGCCATGACTGTAGCGTGACCCCGGATCGTCGAATTCAAGAGGGCGTCTTGAGACTACTTATCCCCGAATTTTCCCTCGTCGATAAGCATGTGACAGTAGGCGTCGGAGGCGTCTCGCGCCAAGTCCTCGGAGATGAATGTGCCAGGCACATTCATCTCCGAAATCAAGGTTTCTGTAGTGCCGTTCCAATGACGCCGAAGAACGTCAATCGTGCTGCGCCACTGGCCATCCTGGCTGCAATTTGCAGAGACTCGATAGAAGTAGCCGCGATATGGCTTGAATCCGTCCAGGTCCATTGCTCCCCCCTCGATCACGCTGTGATGATCGTAGCACGCGACGGAGACTGGGATTGCAGGAAGCAGCAGAAGGGATATCGGAAGTGACCCGGAAAACTGGCGACTGCTCCATTAGAGCTGTTTCGTCGCTGTCGGCCTTGAAGCATTGGATTTGATTGTTTATTGTTTTAGAGACTGATCGTGGCGCACCCAGATCGGTCTACGTCGGTAACGTGCATCGGAATCAATGGGGACCCAATCCCGCGTGCCTTCGCTAGGGGTGAACGGCGGCCACGCGTTCGGCAAGCTTTGCGTCGTAGCTCGAGTGCACATGCACACGCTTCTTGTCGGGAAACGCATAAGCGTATGCCTTGCGCAGTGCGAGCGAAGCCTCATGAAACCCGGACAGGATCAGTTTTTGCTTGTTCGGGTAGCCCGCGATGTCACCTGCCGCGAAGATGCCAGGCCGTGAGCTTTCGTAATACGATGTGTCGACGACAATCCGTCCGGCCTGTACGGCGATCCCCCAGTTTGCGATCGAACCGAGATCCGCGACGAGTCCGTACAGCACGAGCAATTGATCTGTTTCGAGGCACACCGAGCCACCGATCTGGCGAACCTCGATCGATTCGAGCGCCCCCGCGCGCGCGTTCAATCCAGCAATCGTGCCGACCACGAAATCCATTTCACCTGCCGCGACCGCTTGATGCAATCGGGCGACGCTCGAGTCCGTTGCGCTGAAGCCGCTGCGTCGATGGACGAGCGTGACGTGCTGTGCGACCGAGCGCAGTGCCAGCGCCCAGTCGAGCGCGGAGTCGCCGCCCCCAGTGACCACGACGTTCTTTCCGGCAAGACCGTTCATGTCAGAGACGCTGTAATGGACACATCTGCCTTCAAGGCGTGTCGCCTCGTCGAGGGCCAGTCGCTGCGGCACGAATGCACCATTGCCGGCGGCAATCAGAATCGCCGCGGCGTCAAACGCATGCCCCTTGTCGGTGCGCGCAAGCCATCGGCCTTCCTCTAGCGGATCGACCGCCACGATACGGTGACCGAGATGCATCGGAGGATTGAAGGGCCGGCATTGTTCGATCAAGCGATCGACGAGATCACGCGCGGTGCACGACGGTATGGCAGGGATATCGTAGATCGGCTTGTCCGGATACAGTTCGATGCACTGGCCGCCGGGGCGCTCGATCCCGTCAACGATCCGGCATGAGAGTCCGATCACGCCTGCCTCGAACGCGGCGAACAGACCCACGGGACCTGCGCCAACGATCAGCACGTCAGTTCGTAAAGGATTCGAGGTCGACGAATTTTCCGGAGATGTCACCGGTATTCCTTAGAGGCCAGTTCAAAAAGGCCGCTCAGATCGGCCGAAGATGTTCCAGCAGACGAGCGAGCAGGCTAGTTTGAGGAATGCTTCGTGAATGTCAGATCGGCGTTCGAAGCGAATGCGAAGACGACGGAAACCATGGAGCCACGAATGAGTCCGTTCGACGACCCAACGGAATTTGCCGAGGCCGCTGCCGTGTTCGGTGCGGCGCCTGGCGATGACCGGTCTGATGCCGCGCTCGCGAAGTCGGCGGCGATGCGAGTCGGAATCGTAGCCACGGTCGGCGTAGATGACCTTGGGCTTGCGAAGCGGTCGGCCGCGAGTGCCGCGAATCGGCGGGATCGCGTCGACCAACGGCAGCAGTTGCGTGACATCGTTGCGGTTCGCGCCGCTCAGGATCGCGCTGACAGGAACGCCGTTCGCGTCTACGAGGACGTGGTGTTTGGACCCTGGTCGTGCGCGATCGGTGGGGTTTGGCCCAGTTTTTGGCCTGCCCCAACGGCTCGCACTGACGATGAATCGACAGCCGCATATGAGAAAGCGAGCTGGCCAGATTCGCGCAGCTTGTCGAGCAGCAGTCCGTTCAGCTTGTCCCACACCCCGGCCTGCTGCCAGTCGTGCAGCCGACGCCAGCAAGTCGCTCCAGAGCCGAAACCCAACCCGGTCGGCAGATGGTTCCATCGCATCCCTGTCTTCAGCACGAGCAGGATGCCATTGAGTGCTGCACGGTCCGAGACCGGCAGACGCCCAGGGTATCGCTTGCGTCGCGGTTTGGGCGGTGGAAGTAGTGGTTCGATCAGTGCCCACAGCTCGTCATCGATGATAGGTGCCGGCATTCCTTGATCCGTTGTTCAGGCATCCAAGGTTAACCGTTTCGTCAGAAAGTAAACAGCCCTTCCGGGCTCTTTTTGAACTGGCCTTTTACGAGAAACGGAAGGGGGGCGTTCCGCCCGTGCGGAAGTTCATGCAGGCGCCGCTCTGCACATCGCGGGGATCAGAGCGATTTGAGTCGCGTGACCTTGGTTCCCTGAAGCGACACACCAGCCATCAATCCGCTGTTGGTCAGCACGAATGCGTTGACCTGGTTGCTCGCGCTGCTGGTGTCGATATCGCCGTTCGCGCCGACCTTCAGCACCGCGACCGACGCATCGCCGCCTGCCGACCAGCCGTCCATGTTGCGAAAGCGGGCGAGCGACTCTTCCGTCATGAACAGGAACACGATGGCCCGCGATTGCATGCCGGCCTGGAAGCCGATGGAGCCGGTGATCGTACTGTAGTAGCCGGTGGTCTGGCCGCCGACACGAAGCGATCCTTCGCCATACTGACCACCGATGATGAATCCGGCGTCGACGACGGACGGGAACGTAAGCACGCCGCGCGCTCTGCGAACGAGTTCGCGCGAACCATTGGCGGTGCCATACAGGCGTGTCAATGTTGAATCGACGCCGGCGTCGATCGAGCGACGCTTGCCAGCCTGGCCGTTCTCGCTGTCGGCCATCGTGGTGGTCGTGCATCCGGTCACCCCGATGCCCAGTGCCAACACGGCCCCGGATGTGCTCCATATGAATGTGCGTCTTTGCATGATGCCCTCCTGGGCTTCGATAACGCCTCGACACTACGCGCCCGCCGTGCGCAATGCGGTACGAAGCCGTACCGATTACGCATCGGCATCGAAGCGTGACAACGTGAGCAGCGCCTAATAGCGGTCGTGATCCTCGTGGTAGCCGCCACCGTGATGATGGTCGTCTCCGCCGACCGGAGCGAGCAGGCATGCGCCCAGGCTGCGACCAGCAGTCGCAACAGCATTCGGTGCTTCATCTGCATTCCTTTCGTGACCGGCCGCTCCTCTGTCGATACGACAGGCCGAAAGGGCGATCAGAGAAGCTGCCGGATGCAGGTTGCCTGTCCGATGTCTCCCTGGCCGCAAGAACACGTTGCCCCCAACCCGAAGCGAAGTCGGTACGCTTCCGTACCCGTTGCGCGGCGCCGGGCAGCGTGCGGAGGATGGCGCTATCCGGAGCCCACTAGCCTCAGGTCCGGCTCGACCAGGAATTGGGATTTCACATGATCGACGACGTAGATGACCACGCCGCTCGCCCGACGCGTCCTTGGCGAATAGTCGAACTCGGTCGCATCGGCGTCGACGGATGTCGGCCTCACGAGAAATACGTGCATCCCGGCCTTGAATACATGATGCGAGGGCAGGCGCTGATTGACCAGCTCGATGAATTGCGTGGCCGAGATGACGGGCATGAAAGCGGACATGGAACTTCTCCCGTATGAACCGATAAAGCATTCAGGACGGACGAGCGTGAGGATTGCAGGGGCATCACGCAGTACGAGGCTGCGGCGTCAAAGCGCGCCGCGGGCCGTGGACGATTCGGCATTCAACCAGTAACCACGCTTGCCGTAGAACTGATACAACGCAATCTCGTCGCTTCGATAGACGGGCTGCGAATCGTCGTATTCGGGGCTCTGGCGAATCGCGTCGCGGGTGAGCGTGGCTGATACCGTTTCCGTGGACCAGTCCACCTGGTCGAGCCAGTGCGTCGCAATCAGGACGTCCTTGTTGGTCAACCACCAGTTCCGCGTCCTGATTGCGAGATAGCGGATGACCCAGGCTTCGTCGTCGTAGATGAAGTCGGTCACGCGGCCGATGCGTCCGGCCGTGGCTTCGAGCCGATAGCCCTTGACCTTGCCGGTGCTGCGCAGATGCGTATCCGTCGGCGCATCGGCCGGCGTTGAGCGGGTGGGCAGCGGATGTCCAGCCTCGAGATCTTGCGACACGGTGGCGGAATGGAACACGGGGTATGCGTCCACGCCCCACAGGTTCGGGCCGCCCCAGTAGGACGGGTATTGGTAGTAGCGCAGGTATTCGATCTCGTGTTGGCGGGATACCGGCTTGTGTATGTCCAGATCCGGGCTGTCTTCCACCTGATGGCGCGTGAGATCGACATGCAGCGTGCTGGATCGGGAATCGGTGTGCTTGACGGAGTAGGGCGAGATGAGCACCTGTTTGTCGTGCAGCCAGTCGCCCGTCGCGACGACGAGATAACGGATGCACCAGTTGTCGTCGTCGAAGTAGGCCTGATTGACGTGCCCGATGTCGCCGTCCTTCGCGCGAACCGCGCTGCCGTGCAATTCCTTGATGCTTCGTAGCATGATGTTCTCGTCAGATCGATGCGCGGCATGTCGATGATCCGGCTGAACCGCGTGCCGTGCAGTGGCGTCCAGTCGTTCGCCCGGAGATGCAGAGCAATTTGTGCCGATCTCGTTTTTGTGCGCGGTACACAGTCTGGCGTGGCGTCGCGACGGATATCCGGCATGCTTTCACGGTACTGGAAACGGACGGCCGATGCTGTACGAAAGCGTACATTGTGCGTGCCTGATCGTTAAAAATAAGGATACCGAATCGACTGGAATAGAAACGCTGACGCGTGTTCGGGTGAGCGCGCCAGCCGGAGCGGGATCGTGCTTCAATGCAGCGGTAGCGACAGGAACAGGGGGTTGCCCGTTATGCGCGTGATCCGTGGGCACAGTCTGTCCGTTGGCGCACATTCCACTTGCGCGCGTCGCGCGCGATTTCGGGCGCGTTGCATTACGGCAAGATCATCGCAAAAGGACGCTGCACCGACAGCCGCCCGTCCTCCGAGAGGCGGGTGCTCATGTCTACATGAACCAGGTGAACGTATGGCGTGCGGGCCGGGATGCCGAAATGTTCACGATGTATCGCTCGGACTGGCCGTTGTAGCTGGCATTGATCGCATAACGACCGTTCTTCAGATTGGCCAGCATGAACGGGCCATCCGACGGTGTCTCCAGAACCGTCTTGCCTTTCATGTCCGTGATGGTCACCAGTACGTCGGACAAGTATTCGTTTCCGCTTGGGGCTCGGCGGACGAAGGTGAGCACGAGAGCGTAGTCTCGCATGGCGCCTTTGATGGCGACCGATTGATCGAGTCCGATACCGCCCGACAAATAGGTGACCTGTTCGGTGCGGTGCATCGGAGGAAGGTTGTCGTCGGCTGAAACCGGGGCGACTCCAACGAACGGGGCGCTCAGAAGGAATGCAAGAATTAGGGATACGGAAGTTTTCATGAGGGATCTCCTGGAGGATGCGGCGGGGAGTCGTGATGTGGCGACAGCGCCGGTCCGACCGACAGGGCCGGCTCGCCTTTTACCAATGCGGCTATTCGCGCAGCATGTCTGTCCGGTGCCGAACGCTGGGTCTTCATCCCATTGCATACCGTCTCAAGACGGTGGCGAACAGCAAGATAAGCACGCCGATTTCGGCGGCGATGCGCAAACGCATGACGTCGTCCGGCAATGTCATCGACAGGAGGCCGGTGCCGGCCGGTCCGATCAGAAGACCGATCCCGAGATACACCATGGCCGCGCTCAGCGGCAGGCGCTCGAGCGACGATCCGATGAGTCCCATGAAAATCAGCAGGGCCCCGAAGATGAGGCATCCGATCGCTTCGGTCACGTTGCATACCCCGCATGAATGACGTTGCGCTCGCCGCGCTTCGGTTGCAGGTGGCCATGTGGCGTCGCGGAGGCTGTACGCGCGTGCACAAGACGCGGCGTCGATGCCCCACACTCGTCGCACAGTATCGCGCCGATCGCCCCACGTTCGCAGCGAGCCGATCCGGCGTCTGTCCGATGGCGGACAAAGGACCAGGCACAACCATTGCGATCGCAGCGACGCGTGCCTACGGCCCAAGCGGCCGGGAACGCGTACTAGAAGCGGTACGCAGGCGATGTACGGTAGCGGGCAGAGTGGCGCCGTGCGTCGTCATAGACTGTTCGCCGATCCTCACGACAACCGGAGCGTTGCCATGGCCCACTCAGCAATCGCGGGAGACCTGCGTTCGCTTGAACGACTCATTGCACGCGTCACGCTCGGTGAACCTGCGCCATTGGCACTCTGGCGAATTCGGCTGGAATCGATGCTGGAGAACGGCCGTCTGACGCCCCCGGAACGCATGCATTTCGTCAGCATCATTGCCCTTATCCTCATGCTCGAACGTCGAGCGGGCAAGTCGGCCGCGCCTTGAGCATGGCCGGCGCGTCGGCTGACGCCCGGAACGGGAGACGCGTCACCGCGTCGCGCGTCCGGGTGGTTTCGGAATGCGGCGGGCGCATGCCGGCGGTCATGGCCGGTGCGCGAACGAGAAGGGGCTGCAACCCATACCCGCGACGCCGCGCTCACGGTGTTCGGCTTCAGCGTCTATGCCGTGTTCGCCTATGCGCAGTATGACGCGCTGTTCAGGCAGGGAGCCGGTCAACCTCTGCCGGGTTCGATTTACGGCGTCGTCGTCAAGGCGACGATCGAATCGGTCGAGGCGCATTCCCGGCTTGCCGGCAGCAAGGCCGTCGCGCATCAGGTTATTCCGTTCATCCTCACTGCCGTCGTCTGTGCAAGACCCTGAGACTGGCGCTGCGCAACCGCACTAACGGTGCTTGATGTGCGACGGCTTCCGCTGATGCTTTCGACGGACCGGTTTGGAAATCGTCTCGGTGACGCCGCCTATTAACGGCGGACCGCTGGCGGGAAACGTCCCTTCGACCGCCGCGTCGACACGCGTTCGCTCTTGTCGCGGTTCATATGCCGTGCTTGGACCTGTTACGCATAACGGCTTCCACGAAGCATGACCGTCAGATCCGGTTGCTCCCGAATTCGCCCGGCCCAAGTAGTCGCGCATGGCCGGTCCGAGCCAATACGGAAGCTGCTTCGGTTCCGCGTGCCACACGCGTGAGCAAACCGTCCGGCATCGGACAGACCGAGCCCGTACATCCCGTGCATAACTACGCGACCGGCCTGGTGCGTGGCATGAATGGCTGTTTCACTCCTTTAATCAACAGTTGTCGCGCCACGCGGGCGTTCATGGAATACGACATGGTTCCGTCCACAAAACTCGACAGCGATATCGACAGCCAGGCGGATTCGTGGCTGACGAAGCTCGGTCCAGGACTGATCACCGGCGCAGCGGACGACGATCCGAGCGGCATCGCCACCTATTCGCAGGCGGGTGCGCAATTCGGCTTCAACATGCTGTGGACCGTTCTGCTGACCTATCCGCTGATGGTCGCCATTCAGGTCGTGAGCGCGAGAATCGGCCGGGTGAGCGGCCACGGTCTCGCGACGAACCTGCGGCGCCATTACCCGCGGTGGCTGCTGTATGTCACCGTCGTCCTGCTGCTGGCGGCGAACACGATCAATATCGCAGCCGACCTGACAGCCATGGGTGCCGCCGTCCATCTGTTGGTCGGCGGCCCCACGCATACCTATACGGTCGGCCTGGGCGTGTTTTCGCTGGTGTTGCAGATGTTCGTGCCGTACCGCAGGTATGTCCGCATACTCAAGTGGCTCACCCTGGCACTGTTCGCCTACGTCGGCGTGATTTTTGCCGTCCAGATCCCATGGGCGACCGTGGCCCTGCGCACGATACTTCCGCACGGCTCGTGGAGCGCCGGCTACATCACGGCGGTGGTCGCCGTGTTCGGCACCACCATCAGCCCGTATCTGTTCTTCTGGCAGGCGTCCCAGGAAGTCGAGGAACTGCAGGCGAAGGATGGACAGCAGGCGTTGACAAAAAAGCCGTCGCAAGGGCCGGCAAACCTGAGCCGCATCCGCGTTGATACGTCGATCGGCATGGCATTTTCCAATCTCGTTGCGTTTTTCATCATTCTCACGACCGCGGTCACGCTGCATGCGCACCATATCACCGACATCCAGACGTCGGCGCAGGCCGCCACCGCATTGAAACCGATCGCCGGCCAGTTTGCGTTCCTGCTCTTCAGTCTCGGCATCATCGGCACGGGGCTGCTCGCGCTGCCGGTGCTGGCCGGCTCGGCGGCCTACGCGATGGCCGGCACGTTCCAGTGGAAAAACAGCCTCGCGCTCGAGCCGCAACTGGCGAAACGGTTCTACGCGATCATCGTGCTCGCGACGGTCGTCGGCCTCGCACTCGATTTCACGTCGATCGACCCGATCAAGGCGCTGTTCTGGAGCGCAGTCATCAACGGTGTCACGTCGGTGCCGATCATGGCGCTGATGATGCTGATGGCGTCGAACCGGAAGGTCATGGGCACCTTCGTCACGCCCATGCTGCTGCGGCTGGCGGGGTGGCTTTCCACCGGGGTGATGGCCGCCGCCGTGATCGCGATGTTCCTGTTCATCTGAGCACCGGCCGATTGTTCCTTTTCGCGACCCGGTACGGCGCCGTACCGACTTCGTATCCCGGCTGCGCGCATCGTTGCCACTCGTTCTCGGTGTTCAATGCCATGGGTTTCCCGCGTGAGCGGCAGGTGCGCAACGAATATGGTGACGAGGGGCGATGCATATCGCGTGACCGGTATGTGCCGTCCATCATGGCGATCCGGCGATCCGCGCCGGTATCCCGCGAAATGAACCCAGGAGAAAATCATGACGATATCGGACCCGACCCATCGGCCATCGACCAGCGATACAGGTGCCGCGATTATCGGCAGCGGGACCGGCGACGGGCCAGGCCCCAACGTGATGGAGGCCGATACGCTCAAGGGCAACAAGCTTTTCACGTCCGACCAGGTGGAGATCGGAAAGATTTCGGAAATCATGCTGGACGTACGCAGCGGCCGGGTCGCCTATGCCGTACTGTCGAGCGGCGGCTTTCTCGGCATCGGCGGAAAACTCTACGCCATTCCGTGGAGCGCGCTGACTCTCGACACCGACGAAAAATGCTTCCGGCTCGACGTCACTGCGGATCACGTGAAAAATGCCCCCGCGTTCGACAAGGACCATTGGCCCTCGATGGCAGACGAACAGTGGGGGTCGTCGCTTCACCAGTTCTACAATCGGCAGCCGTACTGGATGGCGACGCGCGACGTTGTCGCGAATCGTCCGCCGGAACCCTGAAGCGCACTCGCCAACCGGGAAAACGATCGGGACAACAGAGGATTTTTATCGAAAACCGATCCGTCGGTCAGCCCATGTGATCGCCTGACGGCAAACGATAGCAGCATCATCCACGAACCAGTTACGTATTGGAGCTCTACCATGAACAAGGATCAAGTCAAGGGAACTGCGGAGAAGGTAAAAGGCAAGGTGAATGAAGTCATTGGCCGAGCCACGGGTAACGCGAAGCAGGAAGTCAAGGGTGATCTCCAGCAGGCGGCCGGCCAGGCGAGAAAGAATCTCGGCGACGTGAAGGAATCCGTCAAAAAGACCTGATCGAACACGGAGGCTTAGCGGGGGGGGGGCATACCCCCTCGCACCGTGCCTCACGCCGGGAGGCTGTATCGAACGGACGTGCGGCTACTGCCGTACAGACATACGCTGTCGGATGCGAAAACGTCAAGTTGCGTCCTTCGCGCACCGGGATTCCCGCCCCTCTGCCGCGACGCACGCAGCGGATCAGGTCAGTGTCTAACTTGAGGGGAGTTGCCATGTACAACGTTGTTTGGCTCGTTGGAGCCGTGGTTATCGTTCTGTTCGTCCTTGGCTATTTCGGATTGAGATAGGGCGTCTCGTTCACGTGCTCGTCACGCGATGGTAGGTCAACGACCGCTATGACACCGGCGGCGGTAAAACCGCAAAACGATCCAGATCGCGACAACCATCGTTTATCGCAGGAAGCAAAATGAAGACGCTCAGGATCATCGGCTATCTGGGGCTCGCGGCAGTCGCGATCATGCTGCTCGTCGCGATGTGCGCGATACTCGAGGACGGCGTGATTTCGCGCGATGCGCAGCGACCGGGACTGACCGGCAACACGCTTTCCAGCCCTGGATCGCCGAATCGCATCGGTTAAGTCGGCCGTCACCGATTGACCGTTCCCAACTTCCTTTGAGCGACTCCGGCATGCGCGGTCGGAGCCCGCGTGCACCGTTGTCGATGTCCGCATGAGCCGAAAATCGGCCTGCCATTTGCAATCGACGCTCGAGATCACGGCAGCGCCGCAACAGGCGATCGGCTGCCGCTCCCGCGATGCAACCGCATCACAGCCGTTCCCGTCTGGGTACGGCAGCGTACCGACTCCCGGGTTGCTCGCGCATAGGGTAGGTTGAACTGATCGGAACGCATGTCGCGACCGTTCGCGATGTGTTCTCTAGCCGCGTGCTCGATACGCGACCAGAGCACACATCAGCGCCGGGCGCCGCCGGCATGGCACATCGAAGCACATCGCTCGTGCGCTGCGCTTCGAATGTCATCGCATCGACAGCAGTGGACACCGGCGCCGCAAACCGGTGCTGCTCGAAGCGATGCGTAGTGCGATACCGCAACGATTCAGGCGGGGCATGTCGCCGAAACTCGCGTGCATGCCAGCACGCAACATTGCTCCGATCGAGCATGTTGTTCGGCCCGCATGACGGCGGGCGATTGCAGGCGAAGCGCGCTGTGCGCGTCGCACCGTCACACTGGCCGGCGAGGCTCGCCGGCATTTCGCGAAATGATCACAGGAGTGGGTCATGTCACTCGTTTCTCCCAGCAATCAAGCGCCGAGCAACAGCAGCGGCGCCCGGATCATCGGTCACGCAACCAGCATCGGCGGGGCCGGCCCCAACGTCATGGCGGCCACCACGCTGACTGGCGACAAGGTTCTATCGTCCGACGGCAAGGAAATCGGGAAGGTTATCGACATCATGTTGGACGTATGCAGCGGCCGGATCTCATACGTCGTGTTGTCTTGCGGAGGCTTTCTCGGGATGGGCGACAAACTTTTCGCCGTGCCGTGGGGAGCGTTTACCCTGGATACCGACGAGAAATGCTTCCGGCTCGATGCGACCGAAGAGCGGATGAAGAGCGCCTCCGGATTCGACAAGGACCATTGGCCTGCAATGGCGGATTCGCAATGGGGGTGGGCACTTCATTCGGGTAACACGCCGCTGATGTAGCGACACGTCCGCAGGAAGCCCGGCCGGCATGCGGCCATGCACGCACCAGCGTGACGGCGCAATGCGGTGAGCGATTGCTGCTTTTTTCGGATCCTGCCGTATCGCGTGCATTGGCCGACGCGCCGATCGCGACGGGCGGCAGGTCATCCAGCCAGCAGGTGTGACCGGAGCATTCATCATGAACAAGGATCAAGTCAAGGGCGTCGCAGAGAAGGTAAAAGGCAAGGTCAACGAGGTGATTGGCCGAACCACTGGCGACACGAAGCAGGAAGTCAAAGGCGATGCCCAGCAAGCAGTCGGCGAAGTGCAGAAAAAGTACGGCGACGCCAAGGAAGCGATCAGGAAGCACGCGAAGAACGTGCATGGATCGCGGCGTCAGCCGTGACCGAGAGGCGTCGTGATGCTGAGACTTTCGCCGGTGGCGCCGACGCGCGACGTGTCTCGCGTTCGATCCGCCAATCCGCACGCCGTCACGAGCCGGAGCCTATCGATGAATGCACCTGCCGGAAGCCCGATCAGCCGCGCGCTACGCAACGCGGCGCTGATGACGTCGGTGCTGATGGCGTGCAACCTGCCATGCCTGGGAGGAGCGCCTGCGGACGAGGCGGCCAGCTTGCGCGATGCATACCGGAAGCTGATTCCCCGCCTCGATCACAACGCGTTCAAGCGCCCGTTGTATCTAGATTCCGAGGAATCGTCCTCCACGCTCAAGGGCGAGGTCTACGCGGTGATGGCCTACCCGTTCGCGACCGTCAACGGCGCGTTCAATGACCCTGCGCGAGCCCCGTCGAACTGGTGCGATGCGTTGATCCTGCACCCGAACATCAAGTATTGCCGTGCCACCAGCGGCGACGGCAAGACACTGATCGTGAACGTCAGCAAGAAGGAAGTTGCCGAAGAACTCAGCACGACCTATCGGGTGCAATTCGAATACGACGCGACGACCACCGGCCCGGGTTACTTGCAGGTCAGGCTCCATGCGGCCCAGGGGCCATTGAACACCCGCGATTTTCGGATCGCGCTGGAAGCGGTGGCGCTTGGCGGCGACCGCACGTTCCTACATCTGACCTATGCCTATAGCTACGGTCCGATCGGCCGTCTGGCGATGAAGACCTATCTTGCCGCCTTCGGCCGCGGCAAGGTCGGCTTCACCGACATCGCCGATCCGTCCGCGGCTCAAGCGGAATACATCGGCGGGATGCGCGGCCTCATGGAGCGCAACACGATGCGCTACTACCTGGCCATCGATGCATATCTCGGTGCATTGTCCAGCCCGCCCGACAAGCAGCTGGAGCAACGCCTGACCGACTGGTTCGACGCCAGCGAGCGTTATCCGCGGCAACTGCATGAGATGGATCGCCAACAGTACATGCAGATGAAATACGAGGAATACCAGCGCCAACAGACCATGCAGTAGCTTCGGGGGATGAGCAGGCCGAATACGCAAGCGCCGGCTTCCGGGGCACTGCGCTTCGTCACGGCAATCGTTGCGCACACGTGGGGAGAGGCGGCACGGTGCCGCGTCGTGCGACGAGATAACGCCAGGCAGGCCGTACGGGTTTTTCGGGAACGTCGATGATGATTCGGGCACTGACAGGGATAGCGACAGCCGCCTGCTGCCTGGCGAGCGCAGGCGGTTGCGCGAGCTTGCCCGATACTCAGTTCCTGAGCCATCGCTACGCCACCCAGGCGGCCCGCTTTGAAAACGCCTGGGGACCGTTATCGGCGAAGCGTAGCGCTGCCATCGTCACGGATCTGAAGCGCAATGCCGGGGACACGGCGCTTCTCGACAAGCAGATCGCACTCGAGCAAGCCATCGGCGGCAGCCCGCTCGTGGTCGGCAATGAGGTCCGCTTGTTGCAGGATGGTCCGGCAACGTACCAGGCCATGTTCGCGGCCATGGCCGCGGCGAAAGATCACATCAACCTGGAGACCTTTGGCATCGACGACAGCGACGTAGGGCGGCAATTCGCCGATGCGCTGATCGCCCAGCAGTCGCGCGGCGTCCAGGTGAACCTGATCTACGACAGCGTGGGCGCACTCGGTACGCCCAGCACCTATTTCGATCGACTGCGGGTCGCCGGAATACGAGTGCTGGAATTCAATCCGGTGAATCCGTTGTCGACGCGCAAGCCTTGGGCGTTGAATCATCGCGATCACCGCAAGCTCCTGATTGTCGACGGGCGGATGGCATTTCTGGGCGGCATCAACATCAGCAGCGTCTACTCGAGCGGCTCTTCCGGCGGGCATCGGTCGGAGTCGACCGACGACGCAGGCGCGACGCGCGGATGGCGCGATACCGACGTGCAGATCAGCGGCCCGGTCGTTGCCCAATTTCAGAAACTGTTCCTGCAGACCTGGAACACGCAAAACGGAAAACCGCTGACCGAGCTCCACTATTTTCCGCAGCTGTTGTCGCAAGGTCCGGAAATCGTTCGCGCCGTCGGAAGCACGCCGGACGATTCGTTCAGTCTCATTTATCTGATGCTCATCGCGGCAATCGGCAATGCGGAGCAGCGTGTGTATCTCACCAACGCCTACTTCGTCCCGGATCCGCAACTGGTCGACGCGTTGGTCGACGCGGCGAAGCGTGGCGTCGATGTTAGAATGATCCTCCCCGGCCGCTCCGATTCGGCGCTGGCATTTTATGCCGGCCGCTCGCACTACGCCGATCTGCTGGAAGCGGGCGTCAAGATCTACGAGAGGCGGGGCGCACTGCTGCATGCCAAAACCGCGATCGTGGATGGCGTCTGGTCATGTGTCGGTTCCAGCAACCTCGATTGGCGCAGCGCGCTGGACAATGATGAAATCAATGCAGTCGTCCTGGGACAGACATTCGCACAACGCATGGAGAGCGCTTTTGCCGAGGACATGGCCGCTTCCGATGAGATCGGCAGGGAAGGCTGGAAGCACAGGTCGATACTGCTGCGTGTCAAGGAGTGGACAGCCCGGCTGTGGGGCCATCTTTTATAATCGCCCGAGGGTGCGGCGTTAGATCGGACATCCGTCGAGTAAATTGCCAAGACCCGAAAACCTGGTGCCTATAAAGCTGATGAGCGGCCCCTGCATGTCAGTCGCTGCTCGTGTTCTGCGAGCCTCGTACAGTCAAACCGGAACGGATTCGCCTATTCGTCTGTAATGTTCTGGGTTCGGGCGAATCGGACCAGTTTCGACCTCGATGATATAAACTCTGATGGCTTCGAAAATGCGATGCTGAGAGCGAAGTCCAGGTGTGGCCGGCAGCAGGAACAAATTACAATAGAAGCGGGAACAGCTATACGGGAAAGAGCGTCCGCGGCACGCGAATTCCATTTTAATAACTTCTATTTGACATAAGCTAAACTAGCAATTTTTTAGGGTCGCAAGAAAAATACGTCTTTCGGGCCAGATGCGGCCGCCGCACGGGCGTGCCCCGAATGACCGCGTCGCGCCCGTTTTGTTGCCCCGACTCGTTGTCGTTCTGACACCATCCTTAGGCGATCGACGGCTACAGCTGCCATCCCGACTTTCCCTGTAGCACTTCAATTTTTACCTCGCTACGCTGGGCCGCTCTCATCATCGATGCGGAGCCGCTGATGGATCACTGGCGATTGGCTTATCTCGGAATCCGGCAGGTGCCGCGCGAACTGAGCGAATTCGAGCTCGCCACATTCTTCACGTTCTCCAAGCGGGAGCGTGTCGCCATTGATTCACGACGCACGGACCTTTTTCGGCTCGCGGTCGCATTGCACATCGGCTATCTGCGTATGACCGGCCGGCCGCTTGGCTCGTACAAGCAGATCCCCACTGTTCTCTGGCGACATCTTGGCCGACAGCTGAACGTGAAGCCGCCAGACCTCGGCACGCTACGTTCACTTTACGATGGCAACCTCAAGACCTTATCTGACCACCAGCGCTTTGCTCGGGACGCCATCAATTTTCGCGCCATCGCGGAACATCAACGTCGGTATGTGATCCGTTGGCTCAAAGAGCAACTCACCGGCCGCCCAGAGCGCGGCCAGTTGACGAACGATCTCAAACGTTGGTTCTACGAGCATCGCATCGTTATACCGCCGGAGCGCATGCTCAGGCAGTTTGTCGTCCATGCTGTACGCGACATTGAGGGGCAACTGCACGGCGCGCTCGAGCAGGCTGTTGGTATGGAAAAACTCGAGAGTTGGGCGCGAGTTCTGGCTCAGCCCCATGGAGAACATTCAAGTCTCCAGCGATGGCTGTGGGCCGTTCCGCTGCGCAACTCGACCCATCAGATGAGCGAGATCCTCGACAAAGTCAATTTGCTCACGATGTACGAGGTGGCAACGCGTTGGCCGATTGAATGCAACGATGCCATGGTGCGCCACTACGCCCGCCGTTGCGCAAGTCGCCCGCCATCGATCAGCAAGCGAATCGAACCCCAAAGCCGACGAATCGAAGCCGCCTGTTTCATGCGGTATTCCCTCTGTATCGCGACTGATCAGGTACTCGAGATGCTCCGGAGATGGGTACTGAAGGTTGTCAACGACACGTCGCGCGAAGTGGATGCGATGCGGATGAAGGCCGCGGATCAACTCCGCGAGTTCGCGCTTGCCGTCAAAGCACTCGCCAATGATGAAACCCTCTCGCGCGAACAGCTCGGTGAGAAGCTTTGTCTGCTTGCAGATGATGTTTTGCAACCGCATCCCACCAGCCGTCGGAGCCAGATCCGGCAGTGTCTGGTCCGAAAGCGGTACTACGCCCGTAACCTTTTGAATCGGATCGTGCAGCTGCCGTTCGAGTCCGAGGCTGCTCATCCTGTAGTCGATGCACTCTCACTATTACGTGGGCTGTATCGACGTCGCGCTTTTCTTCTACCCGACGGGGTCAATATCAGGCTTGGGCGCGCGTGGCGCGAGGCGATTGATGGCTACGATCGGCTTCGGGCCATGGTTGCCTTCGAGTGGGCCACCCTCTTTGCGCTCCGTGTCGCCCTCCGCAACGGCTCAGTTTTCATCGACCACAGCTTCTCGTTCAGAAGTCAGCTGCATATGCTGATCTCGCCCGAGCAGTGGAAGGCAAAGCGTAACAATCACTACGGACACCTCGGCCTGCCCCAAGACCCGAACGAATTTCTCGGACCAATCCTTGAACAGCTCGAACAGCGCCTCGCACTACTCGATGATGCCGTGGTCAATGGTTCGATCCGTGTTGATACTGCTGTCCACCTCGACCCGATGGCTGCGCAGGATCCAGACGCACAAGCCGATCGACTTCGCCGTCAGATCTTCGAAGCTCATCCGCCAGGCCAATTCCCCGAGATCATCCTCGAGATCGATAGTGCGACACGCTTCAGTTGGACCCTGCTTGGACGCGAGCCGCGGTCGCGCACCGAGTTACTGATGGTGTATTCGGCGATCCTGGCTCACGGCACATCGCTGACGGCTGCTGATATTTCTCGGATGGTCCCGGAAGTGTCAACTGAGGCGATTCGCCAAATGATGAAGCGTCTCGCGGACGAACGAATGCTGCGTACAGCGGCCGACGCCGTCCTTGAATTCATGCACGAACACCCAATCGCCGCCCACTGGGGGCGAGCTGATCTAGCATCGTCCGACATGATGTCGCTGGAGACAACCCGGACGATTTGGCGAGCGCGTGCGGATCCACGTCGCCGGACTGCATCCATCGGGATGTACACGCATGTGCTGGATCGTTGGGGCATTTTCTACGACCAACCCATCGTCCTGAATGAGCGGCAGGCAGGTGCAGCAATCGAGGGCGTCGTCCGGCAAAACGCTACCAAGGACATCGCTCAGCTCGCTGTCGATACCCACGGCTACACCGATTTCGCGATGGGAGTGTCCCGGGCACTTGGCTTTGATTTATGCCCTCGCCTGTCACATCTTCGTGACAGACGTCTACACGTGCCTCGCAGTCAGGCGATACCGGCGCGGCTCGCAGGGGTCACGGATCGGGACGTCCGACTCGGTCTCATCGTTGACGTGTGGGACGAATTCGTGAGGATCGCCGCATCGATTCGCTCTGGTCAATGCACAGCTGTCGAAGCGATTGCCAGATTCGGATCAGCTGCTCGAGGGCAGGCTGTGTACGATGGCGGCGTTCAGATCGGCCGCTTATTCAGAAGTATCTTTTTGATCGACTACTTCACCAATGCCTCTTTCCGGTCGGAGTTGCAACATGCCCTGAATCGGGGAGAAGCGGTGCATACCGTGCAACGCGCAATTCACATCGGTCGCATTCCGGTGGAGCTAGCTCGGCGCCAAGAATCTCTCGCGGCAGTGTCATCGGCGTTGACCCTGCTCTCGAACATCTTGATGGCTTGGAACACCACCCACATGCAACGAGCCCTGGAGAACATCGAAGCTAGCCGAGGGCAACCGATCGCGACCGAGCAACTCCGGCGAATCGCCCCCACTCATATCGAGGGCATCAACTTGCGCGGCACCTTCAATTTTCCCGTGTCACTGTACGCAAAGCGGATCTTACCGAGCATCGCGGCCGACAACCCCATTCCGTCAACCAGTCGGAGCGCCTAACGACGGGGTGTACTGGCGCCGCCGGTCGAGGGACCGCTCATCTTCAACGCGGTCACGTCTGGAGATGCCCTCTGCTTCGTTAGCGAAGGGTAGACACTAACCCATTGTTTTGTTGGAATCATTTTTTGGGGCCACAAGGCAAAGCCTTGCCAGGCTTAAAGGCGTCTAACCGGAAAAGCGCATAGAAATCAAAGGCGCCCCTGATTGGGGTCTATACGTTCACCGACGGGCGCGCGAGCGGCCTGCCGGGGACGAGCGGCCAGACGCTGAAGCCGCGCTGGCACCAGTTCACGCTCGGGTTCGACTATGCGTTGTCGAAGCGCACCGATATCTACGTGTCGGGCATCTACCAGCTCGCGGCCGGCGATGCGAGCACCTCGACGTCGGGCGGCTACCGCAAGATAGCGGCGATCTCGAACATCGGCAGCGCGTCGTCGACGAACCGGCAGCTCGCGTTCGTCAGCGGGCTGCGCGTGAAGTTCTGACGGCACGCGCATCGGGCGTGGCGCGACAAGCACGACAGGCGCGTCAAGCACGATAAGCAAAGCGGGAATCGTTGTTTGCCGCGCCGCGCCCGGTTGCCGAGAATGATCGTTTCCCCGCGCACGATTCCCGCGCGCAACACGCGTTCGACCATGACCGATTCCCGTTTTCCTCCCCGTGCGCCGCGCAGCGGCCGGCGCGCGGCGCTGCGCCAGCTCGCCGGCGGCTGGGCTGCCGCGATGCTGCCCGCCGGCGGCGCGCTCGCAAGCCAGCCGCTCGACGTGCCGCCGTGGACGCGCACGCCCGGTGCGCCGCTGCTGTCGCCGCCGTACGGCCTGCCAGGGGAGCATGAACGCGACGTGATTCGCCGCAGCGCCCGCACGCCTGCGCTACCCGGTTCCGGCTCGTCGATGACGCCCCTCGCCGACCTGTTCGGCGACATCACGCCGAACGGGCTCGTCTACGAGCGTCATCACGCGGGCGTGCCGGACATCGATGCGCAGCGCCATCGCGTCGTCGTGCACGGCCTCGTGCGCGCGCCGCGCGTCTTCACGATCGACGACCTGCTGCGTTTTCCGTCCGAATCGCGGATCCACTTCCTCGAATGCTCGGGCAACACGGGCAGCGAATGGAACGGCCCGAGCGGGCTGCCGGTTCAGTTCACGCACGGGCTGCTGTCGTGCTGCGAATGGACCGGCGTCCGGCTGTCGACGCTGCTCGATGAAACGGGCGTCGACGCCGATGCACGCTGGCTGCTCGCCGAAGGCGCGGACGGCGCGGCGATGACGCGCAGCCTGCCGCTCGACCGGATTCTCGAGCGCGCGCTGGTCGTCTATGCGCAGAACGGCGAACGGCTGCGCCCGGAGAACGGCTACCCGGTGCGGCTGATCGTGCCGGGTTTCGAAGGCAACACGAACATCAAGTGGCTGCGGCGGCTGAAGCTGGTGCGGGCGCCGGAGATGACGCGCGAGGAAACGTCGAAATACACGAATCTGCTGCCCGACGGCTGCGCGCGCCAGTTCGTGTTCGAGATGGACGCGAAGTCGGTCATCACGCGGCCGTCGGCCGGCCATCGGCTCGCCGCGCAAGGCTATTACCCGATCAGCGGCTACGCGTGGTCGGGCCGCGGCAGGATTCGCGCCGTCGACGTATCGACCGACGGCGGTCGCACGTGGCGACCCGCACGGCTCGCCGGCGACGTACGCGACCGCGCATTGACGCGCTTCGAGGCCGACTGGGTGTGGCGCGGCGAGCCGGCCGACCTGCAAAGCCGCGCGACCGACGAGACCGGCTACGTGCAACCGACCCGTGACGCGCTCGTCGCCGCGCGCGGCCTGAACTCGCAGTACCACTACAACGGCATCCAGAACTGGCGCATCGGCACGGACGGCGAGGTGCGCAATGCGTAAGCCGCTCGCTTGCCTGCTGGCAACCTGCGCAATGACGACGAGCGCGTTCGGCGCGGGCTTCGGCCTGGGCCAGCCGATCGATCGCGCGGCGCTCGCCGCGTGGGACATCGACGTCGCGCCGGACGGCAGCGGCTTGCCGCCCGGCGCGGGCACGGTCGCACGCGGCGGCCACGTGTTCGCCGACAAATGCGCGATGTGTCACGGCGCCGGCGGCGAAGGTGGCGTCGGCGATCCGCTCGTCGGCGGCAGCGGCTCGCTCGCGAGCGCGAAACCCAAGAAGACGGTCGGCAGCTACTGGCCGTACGCGACGACGCTGTTCGACTACATTCGCCGGGCGATGCCGTACAACGCGCCGCAATCGCTGAGCACGGACGACGTCTATGCGGTCACCGCGTACGTTCTCCACCTGAACGACATCGTGCCCGGCGACGCCCGGCTCGACGCGCGCACGCTTCCACGCGTGCAGATGCCGAACCGCGACGGTTTCGTGCCCGACCCGAGGCCGGGCAAGCTATGACGCGTGTCGCTCCGCTTGCCGCCGCATCAGCCGCATCGAGCAGCCCACCCGCGCGCAGTGCGTCACCCCTTTCAGCAAGGACCCCGTGATGAGCGATCCCTCCGTCACCGCCCCGCTCGCGCCGTCGCCGTTCGTCGACGTTCGTTCGCCGGCGGATTTCCCCGACAGCCCCGTGTCGCGCACGCTCGCGCAGCCGCTGATGCTCGGGCTGTTCCTGCCGATCCAGGCCGGCGGATGGAGCGCATCGACGCTGCCGCGCTCGACCGACTGGACGTTCGACTACAACGCCGATCTCGTGGCCCGCGCCGAAGCGCTCGGCTTCGATCTCGTGTTCGCGCTGTCGCAGTGGTTGCCGAAAGGCGGCTACGGCGGCGTGTTCGACGGCCACGCGCTCGACTCGTTCATGACGCTGGCCGCGCTGACCGCGCGCACCGAGCGGATCATCCTCGTCGCGACGAGCCACGTGCTCTACGGGCCGTGGCATCCGCTGCATTTCGCGAAGTTCACCGCGACGCTCGACCACATCTCGCGCGGGCGCTGGGGCATCAACGTGGTGACCGGCCACCGCGCGATCGAACACGAGATGTTCGGCTGGAACCGGATCGAACACGACCGGCGCTACGAGATGGCCGCGGAATTCCTCGACGCGGTCCAGCAGTTGTGGGCGCAACCGGATAATTTCAGCTACACGCCCGAACTGTCGAGCTGGCGGCTGGGCGGCGCATTCGTGACGCCGAAGCCGCGCTACGGCCGGCCGCTGCTGATCAACGCGACGGGTTCGGACGCCGGCATCGCGTTCGCCGCGCGCTACTCGGACATCGTGTTCGTCACGAGCCCGGCCGGCCCCGACGCCGAACGCGCGATTGACGCGCTGCCCGCGCATACCGCACGCGTGAAGGCGGCCGCCGCCGCGCACGGCCGCACGATCCGCACGTTGCTCAATCCGCTCGTGATCTGCCGCGAGACCGCGACCGAAGCGCGCGCGTACCGCGACGCAATCGTCGCGCATGCGGACGAAGGCAGCTTCCACCGCTTCGACAGCGATGCGCATGCGTGGCGCGGTGGGTTCGAGCAGCGGGCGCAAGCCGCCGCGCGCGCGATCGGCGGCAACATCTCGATCACCGGCTCGCCGGAAGAAGTCGCCGATACCATCGTACGGCTGCACCGCGCGGGTATCGACGGTATCCAGTTGAGTTTCTACGACTTCAAGCCCGATCTCGACTTCTTCGGCGAGCGCGTGCTGCCGCTGCTGCGCGAAGCCGGCTTGCGGCGCTGACGACGGCGCAGCAGCAGCCGGCGGTCGTCGTCAGAACACGCGCCCTTCGGTCAGGTGCGTCGTCACGCCGTTCAATGCGTAATCGCCGATCACGCGCGCCTTGTGCAGCAACGGGTTGTGGCTGAAGATCGTGCGCAGGTTGCGCCAGTGGCGATCGAAGTTGTGCTCGCGCGCCGTCGCTGATGCGCCGCCCACTTCGAACAGCCGCTCGGCCGCATGCAGCGCGAGCTTGCTGACGATCAGTTGCGTGCGCGCGGTCGCGAGTGCGCTGTCGAGCACGAGCGCATCTGCATCGGCGGCGCCTGCTTCGATCGCGTCGGCGGAGCGGTCGAGCGCACGTGCGTTTTCTCGTACGAGCGCGTCGATCGCGTGACTATGCGCGGACAGCTCGCCGACGATCTGCTGGATGAAATGATCGTCGCGCGCGGTCGGCGCGGGGCTGTGCAGCGCGGGCCGGCCGTGCGCGAGCACGTAGCGGCGCGCATCGGCCACCACGTTGCGCACGATGCCGGCGCCCGTCGCGACGAGATGAAGCTGCCGCAGCGCGCCGCAATGACGGCCGACGAGCGTCGATCCGTCCCGCGGGGCCACTTCGTCCGCGAACACCTGCACGTCGTTCAGCAACAGGCTGCCGCTCGCGGTCATGCGCTGGCCCATCCCGTCCCAGTCGTCGAGCACCTGGAGGCCGTCGCGCGCGACGGGAATGATCACCGCGAGCGCGTCGCCCTGCTCGTTCTCCACGTTGATGCGCGCGAAATCGGCAAACGCGGTGCCCGTCGAATAGTATTTGCAGCCCGTGACGCGGTAGTGGTCGCCGTCGCGGCGCAGCACGGTCGTGTTCTCGCCCGGGCGCGACGTGCCGCGCTCGGTCGACGCGCCGCCGAAGATCGCGCCACTGAGCACACGCTCGAGTTGCACGTCGTTGAACGCCGTACGCGGCGACAGCCGCAGCGTCTCGGTCTGGTCGTAGTGGATGCGCAGCGCATGCGCGAGATTGGAATCGGCAGCCGCCAGCGTCGCGATCGACTCGAACAGGTCGACCAGCGTGCCGCCGAGGCCGCCGCGCTCGACCGGAATCCGCAGCGCGCCCAGCGCCGAGCGCCGGAAGATCGCGAAGCCTTCGAACGGCAGTTCGCGACGCGCCTCGCGTTGCGCGGCGTCCCGGCCGATCGCGGTCGCGAGATCGGGCAGCGCGGCAAGCGCGTCGCGCAATGCGTCGCGCGGATCGACGGCATCACGGGCAGTCATTCGGCAGGTCCTTGTTCGGGGAGATCGGGAAGCGTCGCGGCAGCGCGCGACACGGTATCCGCCAGTATAGGGACGCACCCGCAGCCCGCGAAAAGCCGATTTCAGCTTACGTTATGCATGCGCCGGGATTGATCGCAAACCGGACGCATCAGTGCTGAATGCCCCAGCGCCGCACGGTCACGCGCTCGAGCGTATCGAACACGAGGTTCTCGACCAGCAGCCCGATCACGATGACGGCCGCGAGGCCCGCGAACACGCGATCCGTATACAGCTCGTTGCGGTTCTGGAAGATGTACCAGCCGAGGCCGCCCTGCCCCGCACTCGCGCCGAACACGAGCTCGGCGGCGATCAGCGTGCGCCACGCGAAGGCCCAGCCGACGCGCAGCCCCGACAGGATCGACGGCAGCGCGGCCGGCACGAGGATCAGCGCGATCTGGCGCAGACCCGTGAGCCCGTAGTTGCGCCCGGCCATTTTGAGCGTGGCGGGCACGCCGACGAAGCCGGTATAGATGCTCAGCGCGAGCGGCCACAGCACCGCGTGCACGAGCACGAACAGCAGGCTGCCGGTGCCGAGCCCGAACCACAGCAGCGCGATCGGCAGCAACGCGATCGACGGCAGCGGATTGAACATCGACGTGAGCATCGTCAGCAGATCGCGGCCGATGCGCGTCGATACCGCGAGCGACGTCAGCGCGAACGCCAGCAGCACGCCCAGCGCATAGCCGCGCAGCAGCACCGACATCGAGATGCCGGTCTTCACGAGCAGTTCGCCCGACTCGACGCCCTGCACGAACGCGGCCAGCGTCGCGCCGAAGGTCGGCACGAGCAGATCGTTCGCGACGATGCGCGCGACGATCTCCCATGCGGCGATCAGTACGAGCGCGATGACGCTGCGGCGAAACCATGCGGCACCGGCGATGCGGCGCAGCAGCGGCGCCGGCGCCGCGCGCGCGGCGTCGGGCAGCGTGTCGAGCGGGCGCGTGTATTCGGCGCGCACGGGCGGCAGCGGCGGCACGGCCGGATCGATCGTACTCATGATGCGGCGTCCTCCGTCGTCGGTGCATCCGGTACGTGCGGTGCGTCGGTGTCGAACAGCAGGCGATGGATGCGTGCGACGTTGTCGCGGAAGTCGCCGGTATCGACGTTGTCGAGCGAATGCTCGTGACTGTTGAGCTCCGCGCGCACGCGGCCCGGATGCGGCGACAGCAGCAGAATCCGGTTGCCGACCACGAGCGCCTCCTCGATCGAGTGCGTGACGAACAGCAGCGTGAAGCGGAATTCATCCCACAGCCGCAGCAGTTCCTCCTGCATCTTGCGGCGCGTGAGTGCATCGAGCGCGGCGAACGGCTCGTCCATCAGCAGCACGCGCGGCTGCATCGCCAGCGCCCGCGCAATCGCGACGCGCTGTTTCATGCCGCCCGACAGCGTATGCGGATAGGCGTCGGCAAACGTGCCGAGGCCGACCTTGTCGAGATAGTGCAGCGCGCGCTCGCGTGCTTCGGCGCGCGACAGCTTCGCGGCGGCGCGCAACGGAAACGCGACGTTCTCGACGACCGTCTTCCACGGCGGCAACTGATCGAATTCCTGGAACACGACGATGCGGTCGGGCCCCGGCCCGCGTACCGGCCGGCCGTCGAGCGCGATCGAACCCGCGACGGGCTCGATGAAGCCGGCGATCGCCTTCAGCAGCGTCGACTTACCGCAGCCCGAAGGGCCGAGCAGCACGAAGCGGTCGCTGCCGTACACGTCGAAGCTCACCTGATGCGTCGCGCGAACGATCCGCGCACCGCTGCGGTATTCGAGGCTGACCCGGTCGATCGCCAGCAGACGTTCGCTGTGCGTGCCGGCCTGCGCGGC
Organism: Burkholderia sp. BCC1047; assembly: GCF_902833155.1. NCBI lineage: Bacteria > Pseudomonadati > Pseudomonadota > Betaproteobacteria > Burkholderiales > Burkholderiaceae > Burkholderia > Burkholderia sp. BCC1047. The sequence continues at coordinate 49,143 of NZ_CADFEH010000005.1, forward strand.
GTTCGCGGCCGGGCGATCGTCGGCACGCGTATCGGCCACGGCCGGCGACGCGCCGCCACGTGCCGCATACGGCGGCAACCAGGTTCGGGGAGAAGTGGCGTTCACGATCGAATCTCTTGCGGGAAAACCATCAACATACGGCCGGGCGTCGTGCGGACCAACCATCGATTGCGCATATCGAAACCGCACCGACGCATAAGCGTCGATCGCGGCGTCCGAACATCGGCGCTGCTCAGCTGCCGCCCGCCGTCGCCGGATCGTCGAAGAAATAGTCGCGCCACGACTTCGGTTCGTTACGGATCGCGCCGGTACGATGCATGAACTGCGCGAGCGGCAGCGTGTTCTGCGGCGCGGTCTTGAACTGCACCTGCGGATTGCGCAGGATCTTCAGCAGCAGCGCGCGATCGATCTTCGATCCGTTCACGCGAATATAGGTATCGGCCGCGCGCTCGGGGTCGGCCGCGATCTGCCGGGCGGCGTCGGCGAGCGCGGCGACGAACGCGCGATAGGTCTTCGGGTTGTCGTCGCGGAATTTCTGGGTCGCGTACAGCACCGTCGCGGAGCTCGGGCCGCCGAGCACGTCATACGAATTCAGCACGATGTGCGCGTTCGGGTTGCCGGCGAGTTCCTGCTCCTGGAACGGCGGATTGCCGAAGTGGCCGGTGATCACGTTGCTGTTCGCGAGAATCGCGGCCGTCGCGTCCGGATGCGGAATCGCCTGCGTGAGCGCGTCGAGCTTGTCGAACTGCTTGTCGCCCCACTGCTTCGCGGCCGCGTACTGCAGCACGCGCGACTGCACCGACACGCCGACCGCCGGCACCGCGATGCGGTCCTTCGCGCTCAGATCGGCGATCGTCTTCACGTTCGGGTTGCTGCTCACGAGGTAGTACGGAAAATTGCCGAGCGACGCGACGCCCTTCACGTTCTGCCGGCCGCGCGTGCGGTCCCACACGGTCAACAGCGGGCCGACGCCCGCGCCTGCGACGTCGACCGCGCCGGACAGCAGCGCGTCGTTCACGGCCGCGCCGCCCGACAGCCGCACCCAGTCGACCTTGATGTCGAGGCCGGCCTTGCGCCCTTCCTTCTCGATCAGTTGCTGGTCGCGCGCGACGTTCAGCATCAGGTAGACGACGCCGAACTGCTCGGCGATGCGAATGCGGCCTTCCGCGTGCGCGGCTTGCGGGATAAGTGCGCCCGCGAAAGCGAGCGCGGCGGTGAGCGTGGCCGCCAGCGCGCGACGCGCCGGCAATAACGAAAACGACATCGGAACTCCGGTCGGGATGAGGCGGAAATGAATGACGCGGCGCGCGGCTCAGAAAGGCGCGTCGCCTTCGATCGTCGTGCGGTACAGCTTGCGGCGCAGGTGGTCGGGCGTGCCGGCGGCGAGATGCATCAGCGAACGGTTGTCCCAGAACACCAGATCGTGGTCGCGCCACGCGTGCCGATACAGGTGCTCGGCGCGCACGCTGTGCGCGAACAGTTCGTCGAGCAGCGCGCGGCTTTCGTCGTCGGGCAGCCCGACGATGCGCGTCGTGAAATGCTCGCTGACGAACAGCGCCTTGCGGCCGGTTTCCGGATGCGTGCGCACGACCGGATGCACGACCGCCGCGACCTGCGCGATCTGTTCGGGCGACAGGTTCGGCCGCCACGGGCTGCGCGCCTGCAATTCCGCGTAGCGCGCGAGATACGTATGCTCGGCGCGCCGCCCCTCGACCGCGCGGCGCAGATGGGCCGGCAGCGTGTCCCATGCGAGATGCATGTTCGCGAACAACGTGTCGCCGCCTTCCGCCGGCAGTTCCTGCGCGTGCAGCAGCGAGCCGAGGCTCGGTTTTTCCTTGTACGACAGGTCGGAGTGCCAGAAATGGCCGGCGTCGCCGAGCCCGACCGGCTTGCCGTTCTCGACGATGTTCGACACGATCAGCACTTCCGGATGGCCGGCCAGCGCGAACTGGTGCAGCACGTGGATCTGCAGCGGGCCGAAGCGGCGGCTGAACGCGATGTGCTCGTCCGGCGTGATGCGCTGGTCGCGAAACACCAGTACGTGGTGATCGAGGTGGGCGCGATGGATGCGCGCGAAATCGTCGGCGTCGAGCGGTTGCGACAGGTCGAGGCCGATCACCTCGGCGCCGAGCGGCGCGTCGAACGGCACGATGTCGAAATGCTGCGCCGCGCCGGCCGGCCGCAGGGCGGGATGCCCGGCGGAAAGCGTTGCGGCGTCGCGGAGGGTGGGAGTCGTCACGGCACGGCCCTGATTCGGTCAAAACGCGAATCTACGAGGCCGTGCCGGCGTGCGTCAACGAAGCGATTCGGATACGTTTATCTGCTGCGGTGATAAAGATCGCTGCTCGCGCATACGGCACCGATTGGGCGTGGAATCGTCCGACTGGTGGCCATGGAGGTTCCGCCCGCATCCTGCCGCGGCACCCCGCACTCCGCACCGCGCACCGCGCAGCCAACTATGGCTGCCCCGCCCCGCCCGACGCCCCATAGATCTGCCCGGTCACGTAGCTCGCGCGCGACGAAAGCAGCTCGACATAGATCGACGCGATCTCGGCCGGTTGTCCCGGCCGCCCCATCGGCACCTGCTCGCCGAATTTCTCGACGTTGTGCGTCGTCTGTCCGCCGCTGACCTGCAGCGGCGTCCAGAACGGCCCCGGCGCGACGCCGTTGACGCGGATGCCGCGCTGGATCATCTGCTTCGCGAGCCCCTTCGTGAAATTCGCGATCGCCGCTTTCGTCATCGCGTAGTCCAGCAGGTTCGCGGACGGGTCGTACGCATTGACCGACGTCGTGTTGACGATCGCCGAACCGGCCGGCATGTGCGCAATGGCGGCCCGCGTGATCCAGAACATCGCATAAAGATTGGTGCGCAGCGTCCAGTCGAACTGCTCGGTGCTGATGTCGAGGATCGATTCGTGGCTCTGCTGGCGGGCCGCGTTGTTCACGAGGATGTCTAGCCCGCCGAGCGCGGCCACCGCCCGCTCGACGAGCCCGTTGCACGCGCCTTCGCTGCGGATGTCGACCGGCAGCGGCACCGCCTTGCGTCCCGCGCTGCGGATGATGTCCACGACTTCGCGCGCATCGGGCTCTTCGTCGGGCAGATAGACGATCGCGACGTCCGCGCCTTCTCGTGCACAGGCGATCGCGACCGCGCGGCCGATGCCCGAGTCGCCGCCGGTGATCAGCGCCTTGCGGCCGTCGAGCCGGCCGCTACCGCGATAGCTGTGCTCGCCGTGATCGGGGCGAGGCGTCATGCGGCCCGCGAGGCCCGGCCACGGCTGGTGCTGCTGCGGAAACGGCGCATGCGGATAGAGCGTGCGCGGATCGCGCGGCGCCGTATCGCCGGCGTCGGGCGGGCCGCCGCCGGTCTGCGCGATCGTCGGCAGGGCGACGCTGGCGACCAGTCCGGCCGTCGTGCCCTGCACCCATTTGCGACGGGATTCGGAAACTTCGTCTGATGACATGGTGGACTCCGGTGCGTGGTTGGCGGTATGGAACCGGGCGCGACGATTCGGCCGACGCGCGCGCTACAGCGGCCTCGGCCGGTTGCCCGAATCGTCGGGCGCGTCGTGCTCGTCGGGCCACGGCTTGCCGGCCGGATCGCGTACCTCGGTCTGTCGCGGATCGTCGGGCACGACCTTGCGCGCCTGATCGTCCGGAATCGTGTCGAGTTCGCCGCCGCCGGGCGCATGGCCGGGGCGCGCGGTCGATTCGCCGCCGGGTGTCGGGTTGCGCCGGTTCGGTACGTCGGCGGCCTCGCGTGCCGCGTCGGGCGACGCGCTGTCCTGTCGTTCACTGTCACGGGTCATGAATTTCTCCCTGTGCGGATGCTGAATACGTTGCGCCGCACCGCGCCGCGATGGGTGGTGCGGCGGCCCACAACGCTTCCAGCAAGCGACATGCCGTCGTCGGGCTGCCTCGTCGCGCCCCGTCGCACCGCGAGCGAATGAATCCGCTAAAGAAATTACAAGTGGCGCATCATCCGGCGCAGCCTCCACAACGCGCGTGGCAGCGCCGATGCGAAAACGCAACGCGGCACGCGCGATGCTCGGAAACAACATGCCGGCTGCGCGCCGGCGCCCTTTCGACACCGAGGACGACGATCATGAGCGCGACGCACGCGACAAACGCGACACCGAACGACGACGATATGACCGACACGCCGGACATTCCACCGCCGGAGCCCGACGACGGGCGCCACGACGATCTACCCGACTTGCCGGACCCGACCGAAGTGGGCGAGGACGGTTAGCCGATCGCATCGCCGCATTGTGCGTGGCTGCTCCATCGCGCAGTGGGCGCCGTACGATGCGACGCGCGCGAGCCGCGCGCCCTGGCTACTTGTTGCCCGGTTCACGCGTACGCTCGCCGTACGTGCCGTTGCCGCAGTGCGGGCATTTCGGAATCGGGTGTCCCGCCTGCACGTGCGTCGACCGGTGGCATTTCTCGCATCGAAAGTCACCGGTTTTTTCCGCTTTCTCTCCTGCGTGCGCCGTCATCTTCGTCCTCCTTCCGGCTCGCGATTACCCGGGCTTCACCGCGTGCGTCGCCTTTCGTGCGCGACCTCGCCGGTCGGCACCGCGTCGACGTCCTGCAGCGGCTCACCCGGAATGCGGCGCTTCGCGGACTGATCGACCGGCCAGTCCGCCGCCTGCTTGCCGCTCCCGTCCGCGCTGCCGCCCTCGGCATCGAGTTGCTGCTCGGCCCGCTGCCAGTATTCGTCGGCCCGGCCGTCGGGCGCGCCGTCCGCCTGCCACAGCCGGTACGCACGCTCGCGGATCTGCGTTTCCCTGTCTTCGTTCATGTCGTTCTCCTTGTCTGCGATGGCGATCACCGATCCGGGCGCGACGGCGCCGATACCGCGCCGAGCGTCGACGACATCGCGCCGTCCGCGGCGGTCGCCAGATCGCCCAGCGCGACGATGCCGACCAGCCGCTTCTGCCGGTCGACCACCGGCACGCGGCGAATCTGCGCGTCTTCCATCTTCTTTTGCACCGCCGAAATGTCGTCGTCCTCGTAACACCAGTTCGCGGGCCCGCTGACGACGCCCTCGATCGACTCGTTCGGCGGCACGCCCATCGACACCGCGCGCACCACGATGTCCCGGTCCGTCAGCATGCCGATCAGCCGCGTTCCGTCGCAGACGGGCAGCGCGCCGACGTTGAGGTCGCTCATCAGTTTGGCCGCCTCGCGCAGGCTCTGCGTCGGACCGACGGTCGCGGCGTCGCGTGTCATCACTTCCGATACACGTGTCATGTTTCGCTCCTTGATAAACCGCCCACGGCGGCCTGCTGCACGAGCATCGCGCGTTCCGGCGGCCGCGCGCGTCAGTTCTCCGTCGAGCAACGGACCGACGTCAGGCCGGCCGACTCGACGATCCGCATCAGTTGCTTCAGCATCACGTCGGCGCCGGTCGCTTCGCGCCACTGCACGAACAGTTCCTCTTCTCGCACCGCGCGTGCGGCCGTTTCGCAAAAGCTTTTTGTCCTGCACGTGAATCCCGCGTCGCGCAGCTTCGCGGCCAGTTGTTCGCGCGCAGCCGAGCCCACCGGATACTCGACCGTGATGAGCGCGGTCCTGACGCGCCGCAAGCGCTGCTCGACGAACCGCAGCGGCCACACGACCAGCAGCGCGAGGACGAGCCCGACCGCACCGAGCGACAACTGGCCGCCGCCGATGCACAGCCCGATGACCGTCACGAACCACAACGTCGCGGCCGTGGTGACGCCTGACACCAGGCCGTCGCGATGAAGAATCGCGCCGCCGCCGATGAAGCCCATCCCGGTCAGGATGCCGAGCGGCAGCCGCATCAGGTCGAGCACCGAGAACGCGCCCTCCGGTTTGCCCGCCTGCAGCAGCAGCGCATTGACCTGTAGCATCGACAGGCACGCGGCGAGGCAGACGAGGATCGTCGTGCGCAGGCCGGCCGTCTTGCCGGATTCGCTGCGATCGACGCCGATCAGCCCGCCCGCGACGAGCGCCAGCGCGATCCTGACCAGAACGTCGTGCCACTGCAGTACGACCGGCATCGGTTCCATGCGCCCTCCCATGCAAATCGTCGTGCGTCGGGGCGCGAACGCCGCCGACGACGCCAGCGCGGCGCAAGGATTGGGCCTGCTTTCCAGAGGGGGCGGCGCGTGTAGTACGTCGGAGGAAATTGTAGAAAGGCGCGTGCTGCGCACACCTTGCCGCCGCGGCTACGGTGTCCGGACGTTCTTCGCGGAACGATCGCGCGTCGCCACTGCGCGCACGGGACCGCGGCAAGCCGACGGCCCCCGCAGCCATCCGCCGGGCGCACGATCCGGCGTGGCCGGTCGAACGCGCATGCGAAGGCGCCCACGTCCCTTCTCTTCGCATCCGATCGGATACGAATACTGTCCCAATGCCACTTTTTTCGATATTTCGTTCCCGATTGGGAGCGAAATGGCATCCGAGCCGTCAGGATCATTCGTTCGTTCCCGTGCGAATACGAACTGCTGCCCAACCCGGCGAGTTATGCAATACTGTTCCCGATCAGATACGAAGCACGGAGAACGTCATGTCGGAGTCCCAATCCGTCGACACGATCGGCGCGCTCGCCCACTTCATTCGCGCGGCGCGAATCCAGCAGGGATTCACGCGGGACGAACTCGCGAACGCGACCGGGCTGTCGCCGAAATTCATCAGCCAGGTGGAAGCCGGCAAACCGACCGCGCAAATCGGCAAGGTCATGCTGCTGCTGAGCGAGCTCGGCGTGCGGCTGTACGCGGAGTCGTCGATCGAGATCTCCGAAGCCACCGCGCTGAAGGCCGCGCAACGCCGCAGGAGCAGCTATGGCGGCTAGAACGCTGATCGCGTCCGCGAACGGCGTGCGCATGGGCACGCTGACCGACGACAAGGGGATCTGGTCGTTCGCGTACGCCCCGCAGTGGCTCGCGTCGCCGGCCGCGTATCCGCTGTCGCCGGCGTTTGCGCTGCGCGCAGACGTGTTCACCGACACGTCGACCGATCGCCCGGTCCAGTGGTTCTTCGACAACCTGCTGCCCGAGGAAGGCATGCGCACGTCGCTCGCGCGCGAGGCGAAGGTCGATGCCGCCGACGCGTGGGGCCTGCTCGCGTACTTCGGCCGCGAATCGGCCGGCGCGCTGACGCTGCTGGCCGACGGCGAGCAGGAAACGCCCGGCGGCCTGCAGCCGCTGCCGCTCGACGAGCTCGAGCGCCGGATCCAGGCGATGCCCGAGCGCGCGCTGACGGCCACCGCGCCGAAGCGCATGTCGGCGGCCGGCGCGCAGCAGAAGCTGCTGCTGGTGCTGCGCGGCGACGCGCCCGACTACGCGCTGTTCGAGCCGGTCGGCAGCGAACCGTCGATGCACCTGCTCAAACCCGACATGCGCGCGGCCGGCTATCCGCATTCGGCGATCAACGAGTTCTTCTGCATGCGGCTCGCGAAGAAGATGGGGCTCGACGTGCCCGACGTGCATTTCCTGCGCGCACCGTCCGCCTGCTACGTGATCGACCGGTTCGACCGCGACGTCGCGTCCGAACCGGCCGGGCGCGTGCATACGATCGACGCGATGCAACTGCTCAACTACGACCGCGGTTTCAAGTATCAGCGGGCGAATGCACAGGAACTGGCCCGCGCGATCGACCGCACCAGCACGCGTGCGCTCACGCGTCTGTCGGTGTTCCGCTGGACCGTGTTCAACGTGGTGGTCGGCAATGCCGACGCGCACCTGAAGAACCTGTCGTTCTTCGTCGACGCGCGCGGCTACCGGCTCGCGCCGTTCTACGACATCGTCAGCACGGTCGTGTATCACACGCCGACGCACCGGCCCGACCATCGCGGCGATCACTGGCCGCACTGCGAGTTGACGATGCCGCTCGGGAATGCGACGCGGTTCGCCGATATCGGCGTGGATGCACTGGTCGCGTTCGGTCAGGCGCTCGGGCTCAGGGAGAAAGCGGCCGCCAGCGAACTGCAGCGCTTTCTCGAACCGCTCGATCGTCACGTCGAGCAGACGCTCGATGAAGTGCGAAAGATCGCGCATCCGGACGCCGGGGAAATGCGGTTGCTGAATTCGATCGTCGCGATGCCGATCGCGGAAATGGGGCGCGCGCTGCGGCAGCCGCGCGGATAGACTGCCGCGCGCGAGTATCGAACCGCCGCCGGTACCCGCGCGGCGCCCGGCCCGGCCCGGCGAATGCGTGGGCGTCAGCGGCGCACGGCAAAGGCATCGACGCCCGTCGCCGCGGCGGACCACGCCCACAGCCGCGCCGCGTCCTCCGGATCGATCGCATGCGGCCGCACGCCCGATTCCTCGTTACCGCGCGTCACCGTCGCGACGTCGCAATCCTCGCAATAGACGCCGCCGAGATCGGCAATGCGCGGCGACGTCGCCGCCCATACCTGGGTTGCCGCGCCCTGCGCAGGCGTCTTGAAGGTCGGATCGATCGGCACGCCGTGCTCGTCGACCCAGCCCTGCGCCATCATTTCCGCGCGCGTCAGATGACGCTGCAGCGGCGTCGCGATCTTGCCCGGATGCAGCGAATACGCGCGAACCCCGAACGGCGCGCCGAGCCCGTCGAGCTGCACCGCGAACAACGCGTTGGCGGTTTTCGACTGCCCGTACGCGAGCCATTTGTCGTAACCGCGCGCGAAATCGATATCGTCCCAGCGGATCGGCGACAGCCGGTGCCCGAGCGACGACACCGCGACCACGCGCGCGCCGTCGCCGTGCGCGAGCGCCGGCCACAGCCGGTTGACGAGCGCGTAGTGACCGAGGTGATTGACGGCCATCTGCGCTTCCCGACCGTCGCCGACGCGGGTCTCGGGGCACGCCATGATGCCCGCGCTGTTGATGACGACATGCACGTCGCGACGCGCGTCGACGAACCGCGCGGCGAATGCGGCCACGCTCGCGGGGTCCGCGAGATCGAGCGTCGCGATCTCCACGCCGGCGATGCCGCGCGTCGCTTCGCGCGCGGCCGCGGCGCTCCGTGCGCCGACGACAACGTGCGCACCGGCCTGCGCCAGTGCCCGCGTGGTTTCGAGGCCGAGACCCGAATGGCCGCCCGTGACGATGGCGGTCTTGCCGTGCAGGTCGAGACCGGCCAGTACGTCGGTTGCCGTCGATCCCGCGTCGAATCCGGAATGAAGGGGGTGCTGCCTGCTCGTCATTGAAAGCTCCTCGAATGATGCTCGATGCGCGCGGCCCGCCCGTCGGCCGCGTCACCGCACGAGATCATTCTCCGGCCGCACATCCGGACTGTGAATGCAATAGAATCCGATTTTTTGTCGAGATCGTCCGGAGATTGCGCGTGGACCCGCTATCGGAAGTGCTGTCGCTGCTGGAAACGCGCGACTCGTTTTTCACCGGCCTGCGGGCCGGCGGCGCGTGGGCGGTCGACATTCCGCCGCCCGACGGGATCAAGTTCAACGCAGTGGTCGAAGGCAGTTGCTGGCTGACCGTCGACGGTGCGGGGCCGCCCGTCCGGCTGCGCACCGGGGACTGCTTCCTGCTCGCCGCGCCGCGGGCGTTTTCGCTGGCGAGCGATCCGTCGGTCCCGCCGGTGCCGGCCGCCGACGTGTACCGGCATCTCGAACGCGGAATCGCCCACTACGGCGAACCGGCCGACTGCTTCCTGATCGGCGGCCGCTTCGCGTACGAGGAAGGGATGCCGCTGCTGCTCGGCAGCCTGCCGCCCGTGGTCGTCGTGAGCGGCGATTCCGAACCGGCGGCGGTGCTGCGCTGGTCGCTGCAGCAGCTCGCACGGGAATTCGGCGCGGCGTCGCCGGGCGGGTCGCTGATGGTTCGGCATCTCGGCCACATGATGCTGGTGCAGATCCTGCGGCGCTATGTGGACGCCGGCGCGAACGGCGACGTCGGGTGGCTGGCCGGGTTCGCGGATGCGCGCGTCAGCGCGGCGCTGGCCGCGATTCACGCCGCGCCCGAGCGACGCTGGACCGTCGACACGCTGGCGGCGTGCTGCCACGTGTCGCGTTCGACGTTCGCGCTGCATTTCAAGCGGCGGCTCGGGTTCGGGCCGCTCGAATACGTGCTGCGCTGGCGGATCCAGCTGGCGATGCGCGAACTGCGCCGGTCGAACGCGCCGATCTCGGCGATCGCGCAGCGGCTCGGCTACGACTCGGATAGCGCGTTCGGCCATGCGTTCAAACGCATCGTGGGCTGCTCGCCGCGCGCCTATCGTCATGACGTGGCGAAGGAGTCGGGCAACTAGCGTCGTGACGGCCCTCCTCGGGCGCGTGGTGGCGCGAATTCGTCAACGTCATGCATTCGCATTACGGCTATCGGGATAAGTATTCTTATCACAATAGGCCTATTTCATTTCCAAACTTGGCCGTGCAGCAATGCGTCAGCGCATCACGCGCCGGTATGCCGCAATTCCCCGTCGATGTTCTGCGGCAGCCTTAGCAGGTTGAAGATCGGGCACACCTCCTCGACCGCCTGATGCAATGCACGAATGGCTTCCGGCGGCTCCGGCGACACGATGTCCAGCGTATAGCGGATGTTGTGCGGGAATACCGGCACATGTTCGAACCCCGGCTGCTGCGCGAGCGGATGCTGGTCGCCGGTGACTTCGACTTCGATCGCGTCGATCTTCAAGCCCCGCTCCGCGGCCTGGATCAACGTGATGTGCGTGAGGCAGCTGCCGAGCACGCCAAGCTGCAGTTCCGGCGATGCGGGCCCCAGGTTGTAGCCCGCGAAATCGGGCGGGCTGTCGCTGATCACCTGGAAATCGCGAATCCGGATCTCGCGCACGCCGCTGCGGCCGAGCGCGCGCACGGTCGCCTTCAGCGGCGTCGCCTTGAAATCGGGATCGTTGCGAGCGGCCTGCTGCTTCGCGTGCCACGCAGCGCGCTTTTGCGCGAGATAGTCGTTCAGGGTCGTCATGGTCAAGTCATGGGTAGGCGGCACGCACGCGACGGATCGGTTCGCCGCGCGCCGAAGCGATCAGTCGATCGCCGGAATCCACGCGGCCGTCGCCGCGTCGCTCGCGCGGAACGCCGGGAACTTCGCGCCGAGTTCGGCCACGGTATGAATGTCGTTCTTCACGAGATCGTCGCGCGTGATCAGCGTCGGCTTGACCGCGATGCGCGCGCCCGGGTTTTGCCCGGCGACCAGCAGCGCCGCGGCCCGCACCGACACCGCGCCGACGACCGCCGGATTGGTCGCGGCCGTCGCGACCCATGCACTGTTCGGCGCGCGGATGGCCTCGATGTCGGCCGTCGACACGTCCGCGCTGTAGATGCGCAGCTTCGACGACAGCCGGGCCTCGTCGGCCGCGAGCTTCGCGCCGCGCGCGAATTCGTCGTACGGCGCGAACACGACGCGAATGTCCGGATTCGCGCGATACACGGCCGCCGCCTGGTTCGCGACCGACTGCGCGATCGGATTGTCGACGGTGCCCCAGCGCGCCTTTTCCCGAACCTGCGGGTGCGCGCGCTTGAAATCGCGCCACGCGGCATCGCGCCGGTCGAGCGGCGCGAATCCGGCCACGTACACGTACCCTGCCGCGAACGCGTCGCCGTTGTCCTTCACCGCCTGATCGAGCAGCAGGTTCGCGAGGTCGCGATCGTTCTGCTCGATCTGCGGCACCTTCGGATTGGCGAGATCGACGTCGAACGCGACGACCTTGATGCCTTTGTCGAGCGCACGCTGAACGACGTCCTTCAGCGATTCCGGCAAGCCGTGATTGACGATGATCGCGGACACGCCGATGCTGATCGCCTGCTGAATCTGCTCGCGCTGCTCGGCCGCATCCTGCCGGCCTTCGTAGATGCGCAGATCGACGCCGAGCGCGCGTGCCTGCTTCTGCGCGCCCGCTTCGTAGGCCTGGAAGAAATCGCCGGTCGACAGGTAGTTGACGAGCGCGATCTTCACGCCGCCCTTGTCGAACGGCGCCGGCGCGCCCTTGAGCGGGCCGGCGTGTGCGGTGGGCACACCGAGCGCGAGCGCGGCGCCCAGTACGAGTGCAGCGAGTGTCGGTTCGAGGCGCGACTTTCGGCGAAGCAACGAGCGCATGGCGTGTCTGTCTCCGTACAGGACGATATCGGCTCAATCTATCAGCACTGCACGCGAACTCAAACCGACCGATTCGGCAATCGATATTACTTTGGATAACAAACAGTCCAGCTTGAAGATGCTTCGAACCCTTGGACGCAGGAACCGAGTCTCGGCGACCTTGCCCGTCACGCGCGGGCATCCGTACGGCGACCGATGCCGAACGTAAACGCCAGGGCGAGCACGAGGAGCACGCCCTTGATGAAGTCCTGCATATAGTAGGGAGCGTTCAGCATCGTCAGCCCGTTGAGCAACACGCCGACGAACACCGCGCCGACGACCGTGCCGAACACGTTGGGCCGCTTCGCGCCCCACACCGCATAACCGATCAGCGCGGCGGCCACCGCGTCGAGCAGCAGCGAGTGCCCCGCGCTGACGTCGCCGCGGCCCACTCGCGCGGCGATCAGCACACCGCCCAGTGACGCGATCGCCCCCGACACGACGTACGCGGCGACACGGTAGCGCGCGGCGGGCGCACCGGCCAGCCGGGCGGCCGTTTCGTTGCCGCCGATCGCGTAGATCACGCGGCCCCAGCGCGTCGCTTCCATCGTGATGCAGGCCAGCACCGTCACGGCCGCCAGCAGCAGCACCGGCAACGGTACGGCGTCGAACACGCGCAGGCGGCCGAGCGCGAGGAACGCGTCGGGGAACACGCCGGTGGCGTCAGTGCCGTCCGGCAGCACGGAGCCGGTCGCGAGCGAACGGCCGCCGGTCGGGATCAACTGCAGGCCGGCCAGCAGGAACAGCGTGCCGAGCGTCGCGAGCTGGTCGGGCACGCGCAGCCGCGTGATCAGCAAGCCGTTGAACAAGCCGGCCGCCACACCAAGCACGACGCAGGCGAGCACGGCAGCCCACGCGCTGCCGTGCCAGACAACCAGCACGTAGCTCGCGGCCATCTGCGCGGTCGCGGCCACGCTGCCGACCGACAGGTCGAAACCGCCGGCCGCGAGCGTGACCGTCACGCCGATGCCGAGCAACGCGACGATCGACACCGCCTGCAGGATGCTGAACAGATTGTCGAGGTTCAGGAACGCGGGCTCCTTGCGTGCGAATACGACCACGAGGATCGCCAGCACGAGCAGGATGCCGGTTCGTTCGAGCGCATCGCGGATACGCGCCGGCCCGGAGCGCGACGACCGTTCGACGGATGCGGCATGACGGTCAGCGGAAGAAGTCACGGGTTTCATGAGCAGGCACGCACGATGGAAGAAGTCGGAGGCTGGAAATCGAGCGTCGCGCGATCGAACCGCACGATACGATCGGCGATCTCGGCGGCTTCCTCGAGATCGCTGACGAACACGATCGTCGCGCGCTCATGCGCATGACGCCGGAGCGTATCGACGATATCGGCGCGCGCGCCCGCATCAATGCCCTGGAACGGCTCGTCGAGCAGCAACAGCCGCGCCGGTTCGGCGTGCCAGCGCGCGAGCACGACCTTCTGCTGGTTGCCGCCGGACAGGTGCGCGACGCGATCGTCGGGCCCCTCGCAGCGAATGCCGAACCGCGCGATCGCCGCCGCGGCGGCCGTGCGTTCGCGCGCTCGGCGCACCGTGCCGCTTGCGAACCAGCGCGACAGGAACGGAAAGCCGATCGTGCCCGCGATCGACGCGAACGGCACGCTGTCGGGGAACAGCGACGTGCGCCAACGGTCCTCGCCGGCCAGGAATACGCCGGCGCGAATCGCGTCCGCCGGCGAACGGGGCCGCCACGGCCGGCCGTCGAGCGTCATCTCGCCGGCCGCCGCCCGCACCGCGCCGAAGATCGTCCGCGCGAAGCGCGATTTGCCGCCGCCGACGGGGCCCGCGATCGCGACGATCTCGCCGCGCCGGACGTCGAGGTCGAACGGCGTGCCGGTCGGCGTCAGCCGGATCTGCCGCGCGCTGAAGCCTGAGCCGCCCACGCCTGCGGATTCGACCAGCCCGGCACGCTCCGGCGCTGCTGCACGCGCACGCGGCAACGGCCGCCCGATCATCGTTTCCACCGCGGCGTCGAAATCGATCGGCGCGGCCAGATCGGCGACGATCCGGCCGTCGCGGACGATCGCCGCGCGATCGGCGATGCGGCGCAAATCGCCGAGCCGATGCGATACCAGCAGGATCGCGACGCCGTCGCGGCGCAACGCGTCCACCAGCACGAACAGCCGCTCGGCCTCCGCCGCTGACAGGCTCGCGGTCGGCTCGTCGAGAATCAGCAACGACGGTTGCCCGGCCAGCGCACGCGCCAGCGTCACACGTTGCTGGTCGGCCAGCGACAGCGCGGCGAGCGGCGCCGCCAGGTCGACGTCGAGCCCGACCCGCGCGGCGAGCGATCGTGCCGCGTCGCGGCGAGCTGCCGGCGGCACGCGCCACGGCGACGCCGGATCGCACAGCCGGTCGAGCAGCAGGTTGTCGGCGATCGACAGCGTCGGCACGACCGCATCGACTACCGACTGGTGCACGGTCGCGACACCGAGCCGCTTGGCCGCGTGCGGCGACGCCGGCCGATACGGTTCGCCGTGCAGCGTCAGCGTGCCGCCGTCCGCGTGCAGCGCACCGCTCAGGATCTTGACGAAGGTCGACTTGCCCGCGCCGTTCGCGCCCATCAACGCGACGACTTCGCCGGCGCCGATCGACAGGTCGAGCGCCGACAGTGCGACGGTCGCGTCGAAACGCTTCGCAATGCCCGTGGCGCTCAGGACGGGCGGCAACGCCGATCGAGGGGGGTGATCTTCGCGCCGCGTCGGGTCCACGGTTTCGTTCGTCGCGCGATTCATGCCGGAAGATTCCGGCCGGCACGATGCGGTTGCAGCAGGAATAGTACGTCATCGGTCATGTCATGCAACTCCGCTGAGGATCGCCCGGTATCGATCGGCTGGTCAGCCCGCTTCAGGCACGGGAAACCGGAACGACGCGCCATGAGCCGTGTCCGGCAGGCGGTCGCGTCCGCTCAGCCGTGAACGGAACGTGCCGCCCGCCGGCGACGTCCGGTACAGGCCGCGCTTTTTCAGTTCCGGCACGATCAGTTCGGCGAAATCGTCGAGCGTGCCCGGGCTGATCAGCGGATTGAGCATGTAGCCGCTCGTCGTCGACTGCCGTGCATGCTCGGCGAGCTGGTCCGCGACTTCGTCGGGGGAGCCGACGAGGATCAGGTCGGTGCCGCGCGTGACGCTCGCGAACTTGCGCCGCACGTCGCCGGCGGTGAGCGGCTTGCCGCTGCCATCCGGCCGCACCACGTAGGACGTCAGCCCTTCCGTCTGCGTCGTCAGCGGTTCGTCGTCCGCATAGCGGTCGATGTCGATACCGGTGTCGCCCGCATAGCTGACGAGTTGCGCGTGCTGGTGATAGTGCTGCTGCAGCGTGTGATATTTCTCCTTTGCGTCGCTCGACGAGCGCGCGGTCACGATCCGCAGCACCGTCAGCGACTTCACGTCGTCCGCCGCGCGGCCGCGCTCGGCCGCGAGCCGGCGAATCTCGTCGAGGCCCGCGCGAATCTCGTGTGGATTCGACTTCGCGACGAACACCACTTCCGCGTGCTTCGCCGCGAACTCGCGCCCGCGCCCCGACCAGCCGGCCTGGATCAGTACGGGCGAGCGCTGCGGCGACGGCGCACAGACGTGCGGCCCCTGCACGCGGTAATGCGTGCCTTCATGCGCGATCGGCCGCACGCGGTCGCCACGCGCATAGCACGGCGCGCGCTTGTCGGCGACGACCGCGTCGTCCGCCCAGCTCCCTTCCCACAGTTTGTAGACGACGTCGAGAAACTCCTCGGCGCGCGCATAGCGTTCGTCATGGCCGATCATCCGGTCGAGCCCGAAGTTGCGCGCCGCGCTCGTCAGGTAGGACGTCACGATGTTCCAGCCGATCCGGCCGTTGCTCAGATGATCGAGCGTGCTGAAGCGGCGCGCGAGCGCGAACGGATGCTCGTACGTCGTGCTCGCCGTCACGCCGAACGCGAGCCGCTCGGTCTGCGCGACGAGCGCCGGAATCAGCATCATCGGATCGTTCGCGGGCGCCTCGACCGCCCACTGGGCCGCGGCGTCGGCCGACCCGCCATAGACGTCGTACAGGCCGAGCACGTCCGCGAAGAACAGCATGTCGAGATCGGCCTGCTCGGCCGTGCGCGCGAGGTTCGACCAGAACGGGAGCGTATTCGCGCGCAGCCGTTCGTCGGCGGGATGGGTCCACAGGCTCGGCGCGCCGCCGCAGCCGACGCTGGCTTGTTCGTACAGGGAAAACAGCAAGGGGCGAGGATCGGACATCGTCGAAATCGGTACCAAGGCAGGAATCAGTTGGGTGCCGCCCACGCGCCCGACGACGCGCGGCCGCGCGGTGCGGACACCCGGTCGTCGGGCGTGCGCGTCAGGTAGCGATTGATCCGCTTCTCGAGACGGGCGGCGGGAATGGTCAGCAGCGCGACCAGCACGACATAGACGATCGCCGCGCCGGCCAGCGGTTCGTACACGCGCAACGTCTCGAAGCGCAGCGTATTGGCCGTGCCCATCACGTCGAACACGGTCACGGTCGACGCGAGGACGGTCGATTTCAGCAGCAGGATCGCCTCGCCGGTGAGCGCGGGCAGCGCAAGCCGCCATGCGCGCGGCCCGACGATGCGGCGCAGCACCTGCATGCGCGTCATCCCGTAGGCATGGCCGGCCTCGATCTCGCCGGCCGGCACGCCGGCGATCGCGCCGCGCAGGATCGTCGCGACGTACGCGCTCTCGTTCACGCTCAACGCGACGATCGCGTACCAGAATGCGTCGCGCAGCAGCGGCGACGCCCAGCTGTCGCGCATCCATTCGCGCGGAACGATCTGCCCGAATCCGTAGTACAGCAGATAGAGCTGAACGAGCAGCGGCGTGCCGCGGATCAGCATGAGCCAGCCGCGCGCGGACCAGCGCAGCGGCGCATGGCGTGCACCGGCCGCGAGCGCGAGCGGCACGCCCAGCAGCACGCTGGCCGCGCCCGACACAAGTGTCAGCGCGAGCGTCGTCGGCACTGCGGCGAGCAGCTTCGGCATCACCGTGTCGAGCAGAAAAGGCAGCGAGAAGATCATGTCGTCGCGCGCCTCGTGCCGCGGTTCGCATGCCGTTCGAGCGCCGCGAAGAGGCCGGCCGACGTGATGCTCAGCAGCAGGAACAGTGCGGCCGTGACCAGATAGAAGAAGACGTAGTGCCGCGTCGCACCGGCCGCGAGCTGGCTCGCCTTCAGCAGATCCGTGAACGAGCCGAGCACGCTGATGAACGACGCGTCCTTGGTCGCGTTCAGCCACACGTTGCCGACGCCCGGCAGCGCGAGCCGCGCGGCGGCCGGGAACCGGATGCGCGCGAACGTCTGCCAGGGCGTCATCCCGTACGCGTGCGCGGCTTCGATCTCACCGACCGGCACGTTGACGAGCGCCGCGCGGAAGATGTCGGTGAGATACGCACCCTGGATGAAACCGAGCGACAGTGCGGCGACGACGAACGGGTCGAACGCGAAGTCGCCGGACACGATGCCGCTGCCGCGCAGCGCGTTCTCGATGGCCGGTGCGACCGCGTAGAACGCGAGCAGCAGGCACAACAGCTCGGGCAGCGCGCGCACGAGCGTCGTGTAGAGGCGCGCCAGCCACACGAGCGCCGCGTATCGCGACAGCTTGCCGAGCGCGCTGGCGATGCCGAGCAGCACGCCGGTGCAGAACGATGCCGCCGCGACGCCGAATGTCAGCGCGAACGCGCCCGCGAACACGCGGCCATAACCGCCGTCGCCGAATGCGAGCAACGCGAGCAGCGAATCGTCGCCGGCCATGCGCTCAGCGACCCTTCTCGATCGTGCCTTTCAGGTTCGGATAGCGGGCGGTGATCGCGTCCCACGTGCCGTCCTGCTGCAGTTGCGCGATCGCGGTCGACAGCTTGCCGCGCAGCGCATCGCCGTGCCGCACACCCGCGCCGATGCCGAGCCCCAACACTGGATTGTCCGCGCACGTGGCCTTGACCTCGAAGTCCTTGCCGTCGCGCGACGCGAGGAACGCCGTAAACAGCCCCTTGCCTTCCTGCACGTAGTCGACGCGACCGGACACCAGATCCGCGAGCGCATTGTCGAACTTGTCGAACGCCTTGATCTGCGCATCCTGCTTGAAGCGGGCATCGAGGAACGCCGAAAAGTTGGTGCCGGCCTCGACGCCGATCACGCGGCCCTTGAAGGTCGCGGGAACCGCGCAGTCGACGCGGCGCCGGTCGCTTTTCGCGCCGACGAACACGGTCGGCGATTCGTAATACGCGCGGCTGAAATCGATGGCCTTCTGCCGCTCGCCGGTGATCGTCATCGACGACCAGATCACGTCGATCTTGCGATTCTGCAACGCCGGAATCAGGCCGTCCCACGCAATGTCGGTAAGCTCGCAGCGCACGTTCAGCTTGCCGCACGCGGCCTCGAGCACGTCGATTTCCCAGCCCTTCCACTTGCCGGAGGCATCCTTCGAAAAGAACGGCGGGTACGACTCGGCGTCGATGCCGACGCGCACCGTCGGCTGGGCCGCATGGGAAACCGGCGCAAGGCCGAGCACGAACAGCGCGGCCGCGACACGGCGGCCCCCGGAACGCATCAAACGATTCATGTGGCGCATTTCTGGAATAACGTCGGAACGACCGGCGTTGCAGCCGGCAGGAGGCGTGACTGTAATGCGCGCCGAAGCGTGTACCAAATGGTTATTTTTTCGATGGATATCTGATCGCGCGATATGCACGATATGCGCGCAACCGCGTACCGTCCGACGTCCGGCACGGTACGCGGTTCATCCGTCGTTCACGCCGCCACGGCCTCGCGCTGCACCGCCGGCAGTTCCAGATTCGCGCGGAAATCGCCGCCCACATAGTCGGTATCGAGCAGATCGCGCCGCCGCAACTCGCGCAGCAAACCGTTGAGCAGCAGGTCTTCCTGATCCGGCTGGCCGAGCCCGTGCAGCGGCGGCGCGCCCGCCGTACATGGCTGCAACGGATCGCGCGGGACCCGTACGGTTCGTTCGACCCGCGCTATCCGGTCGGCTGGATCATCGGCGAAGGACTCGACGCGGTCGGTATTCACGGCGACGCGCGCCGCCGCCCGCGCGACAACCGCGCGTCACCGCCCGATCGGCAACCCGGTCGGTTCGATCCAGCCGAGCTTGTACGCGATCAGCAGCGACAGGAACAGCGTGACCGACAACCCGACGCGCGCGGCGAGCGACCACGCCATCCGCTTGGATTTGCCGCGATCGTGATTCATGAAGTACAGCGCGAAGATCAGGCTCGCGATGATCATCGCGAATGCCACAGAAACCAGCAGGGTTTTCATTGCCGTTGCCTTTGAAGATCCGAATCGGCCTGAATCAGTTCGGCCAGTTTTTGCCGCTCGTCGGCGACGCCGCCGACACCCGATGCCGGCCAGTCCAGCGCGACGCCGTTGCCGAGCGAATCGCGCACGAGCGCCTGGTAGCGCCGGTCGTTGATCGTGCCGTGTTCCATCGTGTCCGAGATCTCGCGCCGAAACGGCAGCGGGAAACTTGCGTACCCGCGCGACAGCGCCGCATATTGTCTCGCATCGATCTCTTTCGACGAGGGTATGACGGTCCAGATCACCACGGCGACGATGGCCGTGAACGGGATCGCCGTGTAGCGAAGGATGAACTTGATCGGGGTCATGAAGCGGTGAGCAGAAGGGAATCGCGAGTGAGCGAGCGCCGCGCGGCGTCGAAACCGCCAGCCGGCCGCGCGTTGCATCATTGTACTGAAAGCACCATCCTGCCAACAGAGTATGATAATGACATTATCATGTTCATCACATGATTCGACAGCCCCGGGATCCGGTGCAAGCAGCGTGCCCGTCACGCCATCCGCACCGGTTTTCCGCCTGTACCCGCGAATCCGCGACGATCGAGCGAAGCCCTTATGCCAGCGCAGTACTTTCGAACCCTGACGGGAAAACACCGCAGCGCGACCGCGAACCGCCAGCTCGGGTTTTCGCTCGCGTTCGTCGCCGGCGCGGCCAATGCCGGCGGCTTTCTCGCGGTCAAGCAATACACGTCGCACATGAGCGGCATCGTATCGGCGATCGCCGACCAGACGGCGCTCGGCGACGTGCGGCTCGCGCTCGCCGGCATCAGTTCGCTGGGGTCGTTCCTGATCGGCGCCAGTTGCTCGGCGATCCTCGTCAACTGGGGGCGCCGCCGCGGGCTGCACAGCCAGTTCATGCTGCCGCTGCTGGTCGAGGCCGCGCTGCTGTTGCTGTTCGGGCTGCTCGGCAGCCACCTCGCGCTGTGGGAAACGTTCTTCGTGCCGGTCACCGTGACGCTGCTGTGCTTCATCATGGGGCTGCAGAACGCGACGATCACGAAGCTGTCCGGCGCGGAAATCCGCACGACGCACATCACCGGCATCGTGACCGATCTCGGCATCGAGCTCGGCAAGCTGTTCTACTGGAATCGGTCGGCCATCGACGTCGACGCGCATGCGGTGATCGCCAACCGTTCGAAACTGAGGATACACGCGACGATGCTCGCGTCGTTCTTCGTCGGCGGCCTGGCCGGCGCCATCGGCTTCAAGCACGTGGGCTACGTATCGACCGTGCCGCTCGCCGCGGTACTCGTCACGCTCGCCATCGTGCCGGTGCTCGACGACCTGTTCGCGCTGCTGCGCACCAAGCGCTGATCGTGCGCCACGGGCAGCGCTTGCGGCGCTTCCGCTGATCGAGCCGAAAGCGCATCGATTATAATTTGATTAACATACTGATCACTCTCGCCCCGTCATGGAAACGAAAACCGCCCGCCTGACCGTCCTGATCGATCCCGCGAAGAAGGAAGCCTTCGAGATGCTCTGCGCGGAGCAGGATCTTACGCCGTCGCAAGTCGTGCGGCAGTTGATCCGCGAATATCTCGACCGGCACGGCGTCACGTACAAGACCCGCAGCGCGATCGGCAAGCGCGTGAAGTAAGCGCGGCCGCAAGGGGCGCGCGGCGCCGGCGCGGTAGCCACGCCCCCCGCCCCCCGTCACCGTTACGCGCCGATCTCCCAACGTTCGTGCGATTGCGCACGCCACACCAGCCGCCGCGGATCGATGCCCTCGCCGTGCTTCATGCGCCTCGCGGTGGCGGCCAGCTTCAGTTCGCCCGCCTGCGGGCACGCAAGCGCCCGCTCCAGCAGGATACGCAGCGACGGCAGCCGGCTGCCGTCCTTCCATGCGAATGCAACGAAGTTGTTGTCGTCGCCGCACGGCACCAGTGCATACGACGCGCCGAATACCGATCGCAACTGCTCGAGGTGCTGCGGCAATGCCGGATCGTCGTCCATGAAGTTGATCGCGAGCACGCCGGCTTCGCTCAGGCGCGCGCGGCACGCATCGAGAAATGTGCCGCCCGTACAGCGGCCGCGCATACCGTCGGCGACGAATGCATCGTGCAGGATCACATCCGTGCGCACATCCGCCCGCTCCAGATGATCGGCGCCGTCGGCGCATACCACGCGAAAGCGCGCGTCGTCGGCAGGAATCCTGAACACGTCGCGCAGCGCGATCACGTCCGGATTGATCTCGACCGCGTCGATCGACGTGCCGGGCAGGTGGCGGAAGCAGTACTTCGCGAGCGACCCGCCGCCGAGCCCGAGCATGCAGATGTGCGCGGGCTCCGCCTGCAACAGCAGAAAGCCCATCATCACGCGCGTATAGCCGAGCGCGAGCCGCACCGGATCGCGCAGCGACATGAAGCTCTGGGTGCCGAGATGATCGAAGTGCAGCGAGACCGCGTGCTGCGTCTCCAGCACGAACGGCCGGCCGTCGTTCAGCGGCGTCGCCAGGAACCTGACGAACGCGTCGTAGGAAGTTCGATCCTCGGCCATGTGCGGGTAATCGGCTGAAAAGCAGCGAATGAAAACGCGGATGCAACGGTCGCCTGGACCGTGCGCTCAGACCTTCTTCAGGTAGCACGCCTTCAGCATGAAGCCGCCCATGTCGGTCTTGCAGTCGACCTCGTGATCGCCGCCGACGAGCCGGATGCTCTTGACCTTGGTGCCCATCTTCAGCGTGATCGACGAACCCTTCACGCGCAAGTCCTTGATCAGCACGACCGAATCGCCGTCCGACAGCACGTTGCCGTTCGCGTCCTTGACGACGTCGCCTGCCGGTTCGTCGCCGGCCTCGGCGCCGGCGTCGGCCGACCATTCATGGCCGCAGTCCGCGCACACGGTCAGCGCGCCGTCCGGGTAAGTGTTTTCCATCGCGCATTGCGGGCAGGCAGGGGCGTTCATTGCAGCTTCCATTCGGGGAGGGGTTCGGGTCGATCGACGATGCCGAGCGAGCACGTTGCGCGCCCGCAGGCGCGGCGACTCGCTCCGCCGGCAGTGCCGCGGGCCGGCATCGGCGCACACGGCATTATAATGCAATTCACATGATCTGGCGGATGCATTATAATCATCCACTTCCGACAATCCGCGAACTTGAATGCGCCTTCGCAGCGGATGTCGGCACGTTCGCGCCGAATGGCGCGCGCAATCCGCCCGGCCGGCGCCCCGCGACCCTGCGGGAAATCGTGACATGCCGGCCGCCCGATGTCCGCAACACGTGCGCAACCGTGCACCGTGCATGTCGCGCACCGCCCCGCCCACCTGTCCGGAGGCTTTCCAGCATCGTGGCAACCGTTGTGTACGTTGAAATCGGCCCCGCATGGAACCGCAATCGCGGCCGCGCCGCGCGCGACGCGGCGGTCGACGCGGCACGCCGTTTCGACAGCGACATCCAGCTGATCGCGAACGGGCACCGCAGCAACGCAAAAGACAGCGACGCGATCGCGTCGCTGCAGGTTCACGGCGGCACGTCGGCGCAGGTGCTCGCCACCGGCCCCGACGAGGAAGCGGCGCTGCACGCGCTGCTGCCGTTGCTGCAAGCAAGCTGACGCGTGCGCCGCCGATCCGGCGGCCACGCGCCGTCCATCCCGAAACGCCATTTCACGAGGAAGCGATGAACGAGACTCTCACGCCCAACACCCCCAACCTGTCGGCCTCCGCGATCTGGGCGCTCGAACGTCTCGCCGATGTTCGCTACGGCCGCGACGCGCCGGCGCTCGGCTGGTCGATCGCGCGGGAGCTCGTCAACGCCGGGTTCGTCAGCCATCCCGCGCACGGGCGCTCCGGCGCGTCGATCACGGCCGAAGGGCGCTCCTTTCTGAAAAGCCGCAAGTAATCCCTGCCGGCACGGGCGCGATCCCGCGCGATGCGCATGCCTACCCCGATGCGGGCGGGGAATTGCGTCCGCATCGCCGTTTACGCGGTATCGTACGGGACCCAAGCGCGGCGCCCCGCGTCGCCGTCCCTTCCTCATGGAACGCCCGATGACAATCAGCGCCGTGCCACCCGTCTCGTCCCCGCCCGTTCTCGACACGCCACGCCTGATCCTCGAAGGCCACCCGCTCGGCGACTTCGACGCGCTCGCCGCGATGTGGGCGGAGCCCGGCGTCGTCGCGCACATCTTCAACGGCACGCCTTCCACGCCGCGCGACTCGTGGATGCGCATGCTCGCGTATCGCGGGCTGTGGCCGCTGCTCGGCTATGGGTACTGGGCGATTCGGGAAAAGGCGTCGGGCCGGTATGTCGGCGATCTCGGCTTCGCGGATTTCCACCGCAACATCGAGCCGCCGATTCGCGGCGTGCCGGAGGCCGGCTGGGCGCTGGCGACGTGGGCGCAAGGCAACGGCTATGCGACCGAGGCGCTCGCGGCCGCGCTCGCATGGCTCGACGCGCAGCAGCGATTCGAGCGCAGCGTGTGCCTGATCGCGCCGACCAACGTCGCGTCGATCCGGGTCGCGGAGAAAGCCGGTTACGGCGCGCCGCAGCGCATCCGCTTCAACGACGCGGAGTCGCTGATGTTTTCGCGCAAGAGTCGATAGGTTTGGCGAACCGGCGGGCGAGTCAGTCGGCGACCGGTTCGTAGCACTGCATGAAGAGGCCGTCGTCCATCGGCCAGCAGTTGCCGCATTCGTCGCGCAGGATCCAGTCGCCCGGCTTCACCGAACGCCAGCCTTCCGGCGTCGCGACCGCCCACCCGCCGTGACGGCGCTCCACCCGTTCATGGTCGCCGTCGGCGAACCACCGCGTTGCATCGACGTGACCGGTGCGTTTCTTGAATTTCATTCCACCACCGAAGGAAACGAATCTTAGTGTCGCGTGGCCGCGGCGCCGACATCGGGCAACCGCTGCTGCGCCCTCAGTGCGTTCGTTGCCAAGCAGGTTTCGTGCAACGCTTGCCAGCCCTCCGCGATGAGCGCCTCCAGCGTGTCGCGCGCGACCGTGGAAATCCTGACGTCCATCTCCTGCACCTTCATCAGCGCCGACACGACCGCGGCCGGTTGATTGGGTGCAAGCGCAACGATAAACGCCGAACGCATCTCGGCGGCCCGGACGGCCTCGTTCCAGTCGGTACGCGCGACCGCGGCTTCGATCGCGTGCGTGAGTGCATCGAGACGCTGGACGACTTGCAACGGCGTCATTTCGTTTCCCCGTGAATGATTCGTACTGTCCGCTTGCGGGCCCGTCGGGAGCCGACGCGGCGTCGATTCGACCCACGCGCAGCCGGTTCCGCACGCGAGCAGCATGACGCGACGTGCCGTCGAAACCGGCCGTCGACGCGCTCGGAAAACGAGGCGATCGCACGATGCGAGGCGCGTCAGTCAAGTTCGGGAATTGTAGGGAGCAGGATGCCCGGACGTCGGTAATATTTTGTAATGATATGTCGACTAACCTTGCCTGGCTTGGGTTCGGCCGGTGCGAACGACGTTCGCGACAGCGCATCGGCGCAAACGTTTTCGTCTGAAGGATGCCTGCTCGCGCATCGACGCGAGCGCCGCGCCGGATCTCGCATCGACCCGTTTCGGCCGCGCGCGCGGCCCTGCCTCGCTTACCCCGCGCTTTCCACGCGGCGGCGGCGATTCCCCCATAGCTAAGCTCACCGAACGATTCAGAATTCACCACATTCCGTTGGAATGTTGCGCAGTATCATCCACGTCGCTTCGGCCACGACGCGTTCGGACTGGGCCTGACCGCTCGCCACCTTCCCGTTTTGCCCCTTCGTTTAGCGATGCCCATCCGAATCCTGCTCGTCGAAGACGACGTCCCGCTGTCCGCGCTGATCGCCGATTATCTGCGCAAGCATCATTACCTGGTGGAGACGCTGTTCGACGGCGCCGGCGCGGTGCCGGCGATCGTCGCGAGCCGCCCCGACCTCGTGCTGCTCGACGTCAATCTGCCGGGCAAGGACGGCTTCGAGATCTGCCGCGAGGCGCGCATGCACTACGACGGCATCGTGATCATGGTGACGGGCCGCGACGAACCGTTCGACGAATTGCTCGGCCTGGAACTCGGCGCGGACGACTTTCTCCGCAAGCCGGTCGAGCCGCGCCTGCTGCTCGCGCGGATCAAGGCGCAGTTGCGGCGCACGCGTGCGCCGACGGGCGACCCCGTGCCGGATTCGCCGCAGCGATACGTGTTCGGCAAGTTCTCCATCGACCGGACCGACCGCCGCGTGCATCTTCCGGACGGCAGCATGCCGCGCCTGACGTCGACCGAATTCGACCTGCTGTGGGCGCTCGCGTGCCGCGCCGGCGAGGTGGTCAGCCGGGAAGACCTGACGCTGCTGCTGCGCGGCATCGCGTTCGACGGCCTCGATCGCTCGATCGACGGCCGCATCTCGAAGCTGCGCCGCAAGCTGCGCGACGATGCGAACGAACCGAAACGGATCAAGACCATCCGCTCGAAGGGCTATCAGTTCAGCAAGCACGCGTGGGATTGAGGCCGCGCGTGAGCGGACGAGCTGCGTAGCGCGCGGCCCGCGATGTCCGGCGCGCGCTCGGGGCTACTGCGCCCGTGCCGTACCGGTATCCGTATCCGGCTCCGCCTGCCATCCGCCGCCGAGCGCCTTGTACAGCGCGACGAGATCAGTCGTCGTCTGCAACGCGCCCTGCTCGGCCTGCTGCCGGCCCTCCGACCATTGCCGCTCGGCGTCCAGTACGTCGAGGAACGGCGACAAGCCCTTCCGGTATCGATCGCGCGCGAGGTCCAGCGCGCCCTGTTCGGCTCGCACCGCGTCGTCGAGCGCGGCCGCGCGCGCCTGGTCGGTGCGGTACACGGCCAGCGCATTGTCGACGTCGCGCAGCGCAACGAGCACGGCTTGCCGGTAGGCGAGCGCCGCTTCGGCCTGGCGCGCCTGCGACAGCCGCAGGTTCGACACGAGCTGCCCGCCCGAGAAGATCGGCAGCGATACGGCCGGCCCGAACGCATAGAACAGGTGCGACCAGTGCGCGAGTTCGCGCACGTGCGATGCGCGCAGGCCGACCTGCCCGGTCAACGAGATGTCCGGATAGAACTGCGCGACCGCGACGCCGACGTCGGCGGTGGCCGCATGCAGCTCGGCCTCCGCGCGACGGATGTCGGGGCGTCGGCGCGCGAGTGTCGACGGCAGGCCGACCGGCACGGTCGGCGGCACGTCCGGCAACGCGCGCGGCGCGTCGAGCCAGTCGTCGAGCGCGCCCGGCGCGCCGCCGACCAGATACGCGAGACCGTTGCGCAGCAGCACGATCTGCTGGTCGAACTGCGGCAGTTGCGCGCGGATCTGCGCGAGCCGCGCGTCGGCGCTGCGCACGTCGAGATCGCTCGCGAGACCGTGCGCGGCCTGCTCGCGCGTCAGGTCGAGCAGTTCGCGCTGCGCGCGTTGCAGGTCGTCGGCCAGCGCGCGCTGCGCTTGCGCGCCGCGCAGTTGCAGATAGGTCTGCGCGACTTCGGCCTCGAGCGACAGCAGCGCATCGTCGCGACTCGCGACCGCCGCGCGCGTCTGCGCGCCGGCCGCTTCGACCGAGCGGTGCACGCGCCCGAACAAGTCCAGTTCCCACGATGCGTCGAACCCGGCCTGCCACAGGTTGACCGGCGATTCGAGCGCATCGAGCGCGCCGCGCGCGCCTTGCTGCACGCTCGCGCCGGTGCCCGGCCCGAACCGGTCGAGCGGCGAGCCCGGCGCGCCGAGACGATCGACGCGCTGGTCGATGCCCTGCTCCTCGACGATGCCTTTCAGACCGAGCTGCTCGCGCTGGTAGCTCGCATTCGCGCGCACGTCCGGCAAGCCCTGTGCGGCGGCGGCCCGAACCTGCGCGCGCGCCTGCGCGATGCGCAGCACGGCGGCCTGCACGTCGAGGTTGTCGTGCGCCGCGCGCTCGACGAGCTGGTCGAGCAGTGGATCGCCAAACGCGCGCCACCAGCGCAGATCGGGATCGGCGCTCGTCACCGGCGACGACGGCGCGCGTGCGCCGGGGGCCGATGCCGGCGATGCCGCTGATGCCGCTGATGCAACCGATGCCGGCGATGCCGCATCCACCGCCTGTGCGTCATGCCAGTTCGCCGGCACCTCCGCCTGCGGCGGCTTGAAATCCGGTCCCACGGTACAGCCCGCGAGCGCCGTGCAAGCCGCGACCGTCGCGGCGATCCCGCGTGCTCGTAGCGAATGTCGGCGACGGTCGAGTCGATACATCGTCATCGTCAATGCCCTCCCGCGCCGCCCGCGGCCTTCGCCGGCGAGAACAGGAACGTCAGCGGAATGCTGAACGCGCAGAACACCGCGAGGATCGCGAACACGTCGATATACGCGAGGATCGTCGCCTGCGCGATGAATGTCTCGTACAGCCGCCCGGTGGCCGTCTGCAGCGCGGACGACGGCGGCGCCCCCGTCAACGCGCCCACCGCGCGCGCGTTCTCCTGCAGCGCATCCTGGAAGTTCTGCGACAGCGTCGACATGTGCGTGGACAGATGCGCCATGCGCGCCTGCGTGCGCTCTCGGATCAACGCGGTCGACACCGAGATGCCGATCGAGCCCGCGACGTTGCGGAACATCGTGAACAGCGCGGACGCGTCGTCGTTGAGCCGCCGCGGCACGGTGAGGTACGCGAGCGTCGTGATCGGCACGAACATGAAGCCGATCGCGAGCGACTGCGCGCAGCGGATCATCATCAGGTGCGTGTAGTCGATGTCCGGCACCAGCGTGCGCGAATAGATCAGTGAAACGCACAGCAGCACGAAGCCGAACCCGACCAGATAGCGCGTCTGCACGTGCGGCATCAGCCGGCTCACGAGCGGAATCTCGAGCGTGATCAGCAGCGCGCCGGGCGACAGCACGAGCCCCGCGAGCGTCGCGGTGTAGCCGAGACGCTGTTGCGCGAGCTGCGGCACGATCACCGCGCTGCCGTACAGCACGGCCGCGAACGTCGCGATCGTCACGCAGCCGAGCGCGAAATTGCGGTCGCGCAGGCACGACAGGTCGACCACCGGCTTCTTCGTGCGCAGCAGCCACAGCGTCGCGCCGATCAGCCCGAGCGCGGACAGCACGGCAAAGACGCGGATGAAGTTCGAGCCGAACCAGTCCTCGTCCTCGCCGCGATCGAGCATCACCTGCAGGCAGCCGAGCCCGATCGCGATCAGCCCGATACCGATGTAGTCGATGGAAATCCCGCGTTCGGCGCCGCGCCGCCACGGCGGATCCTCGACGAGCTGCATCACCGCGAGCACGGTCAGCGCGCCGATCGGCACGTTGAGCAGGAACACCCAGCGCCACGAGAAATGGTCGGTGATCCAGCCGCCGAGCGTCGGCCCGAGCACCGGCGCGACAACGATCGCGATCGCCGAGATCGAGAACGCGCGGTTGCGCTGCGCGGGCGGGAACGTATCGAGGATGATCGACTGCTGGTTCGGCTGCAGCCCGCCGCCGAACAGCCCCTGCAGCACGCGGAACACGATCAGTTCGCCGAGGTTGGTCGCGACGCCGCACAGGAACGAGCACACGGTGAACGCGGCGATGCACAGCAGGAAGTAGCGCTTGCGGCCGAGCAGGCGTCCGAGGAACCCCGAGATCGGCAGCACGATGCCGTTCGCGACCAGATACGACGTGAGCGTCCAGGTCGCCTCGTCGTAGCTCGCCGACATCGTGCCGGCGATGTGCGGCAGCGCGACGTTGACGATCGTCGTGTCGAGCACCTCCATGAACGCGGCAAGCGTGACGACGATCGCGATGAGCCACGGGTTCGCGGCGGGACGCCACGTGCCATCGGATGCGCCGCTGCGGTCGGGTGGCCGGTTCATCGGCGGGCCTCGTCAGGCAAGAACGGCATGCGGGTATCGGGCATCGGATCGCTCCGGTCGACACCGGCCGCGGCACGGCGGCCGGTCATTTCAGGTGGACGGTCGGCACGGCCGACAGGCCGAGACCGAGCGGCGGACGGTTCGGCAGCGGGCCGTCGAGCACGATCTTCACCGGCACGCGCTGCACGATCTTCACGAAATTGCCGGTCGCGTTCTCGGTCGGGAATGCGGAGAAGCGCGAGCCGCTGCCGAGCTGGATGCTGTCGACGTGGCCGTGCAGATCGAGATCGGGATACGCGTCGACCGACACGTCGACGCGGTCGCCGACGCGCATCCGCTCGAGCTGCGACTCCTTGAAATTCGCGGTGATCCACACGCGCGGCGTGACGATCGAGAAGATCGACGTGCCCGCTTGCAGGAACGAGCCCAGTTGCACGTTGCGCCGCGTAACCCAGCCGTCGGACGGCGCGCGCATCTCGCAGTACGACAGGTTCAGGTTGGCCGTCTCGAGCTGCGCGCGCGCCTGCAGCACCTGCTGGCGGCGTTCCTCGACGGCCGTCTCGGCCTGCCGGATCTGCTGCGGCACGAGGCTCGCGGTGCGCGCCTGCGCCTGGGCCATCGCGACGTTCGCGTCGGCGGTCGCGCGCTGTGCGTCGGCCGCGTCGATCGCCTGCTGCGAGGTTGCGCGCGCATCGACCGCGCGCTGCCGCGCCTGCGCGGCGAGCGCCTGCCGGTACGCGGCTTCCGCGGATTCGATCTGCGCGCGCGCCTGCCGGTACTGGGCCGGATACTGCACGCGCGCGATGTCGAGCTGCACGCGCGCCGCATCGAGCTGCGCCTGCGCGAGACCGAGCTGCGCCTGCGCGGCGTCGACCTGTGCGCGGTAGTCGCGCGGATCGATCTCGACGAGCACGTCGCCGCGCCGCACGAACGTGTTGTCGTCGACCGCCAGCCGCGTCACGTAGCCGGACACGTGCGGCGCGACCGCCACCGCGTTGCCGTCGGTGTACGCATCGTCGGTGCTTTCCTGGTTGCGCGTCGCGAACCACCACACGAGCCCGCCGACGAGCAGCACGAACACCACCGCGCCGAGGATGATCAGCGGCTTCTTGCCGGGCCGCTTGCGTTCGCCTTCGCCGTCGTTGCCATCTCCGTCGCCGCCGGTGCGGCCGCCGCGATCGTCGTGCGGGTGATCATCGCGGCCCCCGCCGCCCGGCGCGTCGGTCGGATGCTCGCCGTTGCGGCCCGGCGCGGCGCCCGAGCCGCCGGCGCCGCCGGACTGGCCGTCGCCCGCCCGCGCGACGGCGGGCGGCCGGCGCTCGAACGCCGGCCAGGGCACGCGCAGCGGTATCGACAGCAAGTCACCGGCCATCGCCGGCGCGAACGCGTCCGGCGCACCGGCGACGCATCGTCCGGGCGTCGACGCGCGCCGGCGCGCGACGCCGAATCGCTGACGAACGGATAACGGGCACAAGATCGCATCGGGCATGAAACGGGGCTCCAGGCGGCGGCGTGGGCGTCATTGCCCGCGCCGACCTCAAGCGCGCGATCAAGCAAACAGCGGGCCCGGCAACGCGTTTCGTTCGAGCGCGGCACGCCCGATGCGCGCTGCGTACGCTTCAACCGCCCCGACAGGACGCCCGAACCATGACACGTTCGACCTCGCTCGACACCGACACACGCGACCAAGATCGCGGCGACAGCACGCCCGGCCCGGAGGGCAAGCGCCGCGGCACGACCACGCCGCCGCCGCCCAGCGCGCACGACCCCGCCGAAGGCAAACCGGCCGGGAAGGAAAACGGCACGCCGCCGCATCGTCCGCCATCCGGCGAACACGGCCGCACGTGATCGCCGCGCGTCGCGCGACCCGCCCGCCGTCCCGAAGCGGCCGCACCGGACGGCGGCAGAAATGACAAGCCGTTGAAAATTCGCGGGCGACGATCGACGAGCTCGCCCGAATCGTTCACACGCCACCCCGCGCGACGGCGACCCAGGAACGCACGTTGCGGCACAGGCGCATGGATCTTTCAATCACCCACCGCCTGCCCTGCATGACGCTACCCGACCCGTCCGATTTCCCCGTTCGCGCGGTGCCGCTCGCGCCGCTGGCGAAGGAACGCGCGACGATCGTCTGCGTTCGCAACCGGCGCGTGCTGCTGGTCGCGCGCGGGCGATCGTCGCGCTGGACGCTGCCGGGCGGCGTGATCCGGCGCGGCGAATCGGCGCTCGACGCCGCGCATCGCGAGCTTCGGGAGGAAACGGGGCTTGTCGATCTCGAACTCGCGTATTTCTTCTACGTGGACGGCAGCGTGAAGCGCCATCACGTGTTCGTCGCGAGCCTGCCGCGCGGCGCGCACGCGTGCCCGGGCCGCGAAATCGCGCTGTGCCGCTGGGTCGGCATCGACGCGGTATCGCACTGGCCGGCAAGCGCGCCGACCCAGCGCATCATCCGTCAGTTCGCGGGCCTGTGCGCCCCCGGCGACCTGCAACCGGACGCGGTCACGCGTCTTTCGTCGTCTCGTTGAGCCCGGCGGCCGGCGGCTGCGGATCGCGCGCGAGCCCCTGCGCGAAGACCTTCAGCCCTTCGAGCAGCGGCGTCAACGCATCCCACAGCGCCTCGTCGTGCAGCAGCCGATAGATGCCGCGCACGCCGGGCGCGACATGCTCGTGCTGCGCCGGCTGCCACGCGCCGACGTGATGCAGCGCGTCGGCCGCCGCGAACGCGGCGCGACCGAACTGTTCCGGCGGAATGCGCGACAGCGCCGTCACCAGCATCGCGAGATTCTGCATGCCGCTCTGCATGCCGGGCTTGTCGAGCGCGTCGACAAACGTGTCGGCGAGCCGCGCGTTCGCGCTGACGACCTCGTTCGCGAAGCGCAGGAAGCCGTGCCGATGCAAGCTGCCGAGCAGGTGTTCGAGCGCGTCGTGCGCGCCGGGCTCCGGGTGCGGGGGCGTCGTATCGGGGGGCTGACGGTCGGTCATGGGCTTGCTCCGGTTGAGGCGCCAGGCTGCCGTCGTACCGGCAGCCGTGCGTGCGCCGAATGCGTGTCGTACGCGTTCGCCGGCCCCCCGCCAGTGCGGGCAGCCGCGGCCGCGTCAGTGCGAATGACCGTCGGGCGACGCCTTGTATTCGCTGCGTGCGCCCATCGCGTCCTCGACGTGATGCACGCCATGCAGCGCGGCGACGCCGTCGATCAGCGCCTGCCGTTCGGCCTCCTCGACCTGTCCGGTCAGGCACACGTTGCCGTGCTCGACGCTCACGTCGATGTCGCGCGGGCGGCCGACGAGCCGGCCCAGCGCCGCACGCACGCGCTCGGCGACCTGCACGTCGTTCGCATCGCCCGCGAGCCAGTCGGCCCGCAGGCCGGCGATCGCGCCGCGCGCATGGTCGGCCGCCCGCTTCACCTGCGTATTCGCATAGTCGGCCACCCCGTGCCGGCCCGCGGCCGCCTTGTCGCGCAGATAAGCGCGACGACGACGGCCGGACGACGGATCGAGGAAGTACATCGCGGCCGCCCCGCAGGCGACGGCCACCGCAATATTCAAGAGCGGATTCGAAGGAGTTCTGGAGTTCATGGAAGCACCATAGGCAATACCCGGAACGACCGGGCTTCGTCTCGGTGTGCAGCACGAGCCGTTCCCCGCTGCAGGCGGCGCTTGCACGCGGTCGCGCCGCGAGGCGGCGCCGGAAACGACAAGCGTTTGAAAAATCATCGGGCCGCGCACCGCTCGATCGGACGATCCGATGATCACGATTCGGGCGGCGTGTCGGCCGTTTCCGCGCGCTTCCCGCCCGGCTGGTCGTCGCCGCGCTCGGCCGCGCGCTGCGCCATTTCCACGTAGGTCTGCGCCAACGCGCGCAATTCTTCCTCCGACGCATCCTCGATCCCGATCAGCCGGTCGCTCGCCGCGCGCGTGACCGCGAGCAGTTCGTCGAGCTTCAGGTGCAACGCCACGCTGTCGCGATTCTGGTTGCGCTGCAACAGGAACACCATCAGGAACGTGATGATCGTGGTGCCGGTATTGATCACGAGCTGCCACGCGTCGGAGTAGTGAAACACCGGCCCGCTCACGAGCCACAGCACGGTGATGGCGACCGCGCTGCCGAATGCGACCGGCGAGCCGGCCCAGGTGGTCACGCCCGACGCAAAACGTTCGAACGCGCGGGTGACGGCGTGCCCGGCCGGCCGGGAACCGGCGCCGGGCTCGCACGCCTTGTCGCGACGGTCGCTCGGTGGTTCGTTGGGTTCGCGCATGAATGCCTCCGGATTCGATGGTCTGTCTGAATGCGCGCAGGAACGGCCGCATCGCCCGCCACGTACCGGTCGCAAGCCGGCGACTTGGGGGTCGGTCCCGTGTGCGCGCCGCCGATACGAGCATCACGCGTGCCCGCTCGCACGCCGTGCGCGCTTTACCGCGGCGCGTGCGTGTCCTCGTCATCCGGGAAATAGCGCGTGTCGGTCAGTTGCGCGATGCCGTCGAGATCCGGAAAGATCGTCGCGATGCTCACGCCGACGCCCGCGAGCTCCCGCCGGATCGTCGCGAACCGGGCGCCCGGCACGACGATCCGCATGAGGCGGCCGGCGAGGTCCGCGTCCTCGTCGAGCGGCACGAAGCGCTCGCCACGCGGGTCATAACGGTGGATCGTGAACCAGCCATCCTGCGCGGTGATCCTCGGCATCACGTGACGCGGCCGGAACACCTTGGTGCGCGTGACCTCCAGCGGCGCGCGCCGTTCGGCGGCGGTCGCGATGTCGTCGGCGTCGTGCGACAGGCACCACACCACACCGTCGCCGCCCGATTCGCTCGCGCGCCTGACCGCGAACCACAGCGCGGCCAGCGCGTTGCCGGACCAGTCGAGCAGGCGCGTGCGCATCCCGTGCTGCTGCGCGAGCGCGAGCCAGTCGCACGCATCGAGGTTCTGTCCGGGTTCGAGATGCGGCAGCGCGCGCCGCGTGAATTCGTCGAGCATCCGCGCTTCGACGTCGGGCGACGCACGCTGCCGTGCGATACCCGGCACGAGCGGCCAGCCGGCGTTGCACTGGCCGCGAAACAGCCGCAGCGCCATCGTCTGCCGCTGCGCGCCGATCACGGCCATGTAATCGGCCACGCTGTCGATCGAGCGATCTTCGGCCGCACGCTTATCCTCCATGCATCGTGCCTCCTGCCGCGGCTACCCGTGCGCGCGGCCATTGCGTCGGCGCGGGTCCGGGATCGTAGCTTGCCGGATGCGGAACCGCCGGGCCAGCCGGCTGCGTATCTCCGTCTCGCATCGCCGTTCACGGCGCCTTGCCGCGCTCCTTCTGCCAGCGCTCCATCAACGCGATCTCGTCGCGCTGCGCGGCGACGATCCGGCTCGCGAGCTGACGCAGCGTCGGGTCCTTGCCGTATTTGAGCTCGACCTGCGCCATGTCGATCGCGCCCTGGTGATGCGGCGCCATGTGCGCGACGAAATCGCGGTCGGCGTCGCCCGTGTATCGCGCGCTCTCCATCGCTTCCATCATCTTGCGATCGGCGCGCTTGAACGCCTGCGTGGACGTGTCGGGCACGCTGGCGGGATTCGGCGGGCGCAACTGTCCGGCCGCAGGCAGCGCCGACGCGCACGCCGCCAGCAGTGCGCAGGCTGCACCGCGACGCAGGGATGAACGGTTGAAGGCAGGCATGAGACGAGTCCTCCACAAGAAAGTGAATGGATCGCATGCGGCATCGTCCCTCGCCCGCACGCGTCGTATCGGCCGCCGGCGGGGCCGCGCCGCGCGATTCATCGCCATCGCGCACGCGCATGCGCGTCGCCGCGTGCGACCAGCGTTTTGATGCGGTCGGCGGTGCGGCACGCGATCGCCTGGATCGTCAGCGACGGATTCACGCCGCCGACCGTCGGAAACACCGAGCCGTCGCAGACCCACAGGTTCGGGATGTCCCAGCTTCGGCAGTCGGCATCGACGACGCTCGTCGCCGGGTCGTCGCCCATCCGCACGGTGCCGGCGAGATGGCACGTGTCGTCCTCCTCGTGCCAGATGTCGCGCGCGCCGGCCGCTTCCAGCGAACGCGCCATCTGCGCGAGCGCATGGCGGATCATCCGGCGATCGTTGTCGTCGTACGAATAGGTGACGCGCGCGACCGGCAACCCGAACGCGTCGCGCTCGTCGGCGAGCGTCACGCGGTTGTCCGCGCGCGGCAGCGTCTCGCCGACGATCTTCAGGCCGGCCTGGAAGTTGTAGCGCGCCATCTCGTGCTTCAGCGCATCGCCCCACAGCCCGCGCGCGGCGACCTTGCGCGCCCATTCGATCGGCAGCGGCCCCTGGCTCATCCAGCAATAGCCGCCGAAGAAATCCTTGCCGTCGTCCGCGTAGTTCCAGTGCTCGGTGATCGACAGCGACGGCGGCCCCTTGTACCAGCGCACTTCGTCGTCCATCGTTCCCCACGACGCCTGGTTCAGTTGCGCCATCAGGTAGCGGCCGACGAGGCCCGAGCTGTTCGCGAGCCCCTGCGGATGGCGCCCGTTCGCGGACAGCAACAACAGGCGCGGCGTCTCGATCGCATAACCGGCGACGACGACGTTGCGCGCGCGCTGGAACCGGGTGCGGCCGTCGCGCCGGTAGTGCACGCCGGTCACGCGATCGCCTTCGGCGTCGATCCGCAGCGCCATCGCGAGATCGCGCACTTCGGCACCGGCCGCGACCGCGCGCGGTATCCACGTGATCAGCGCGCTCTGCTTCGCATTCGTCGCGCAGCCGGCGATGCAGAAGCCGCGATACACGCACGGATGCGCTCGGCCGCGCGGCGCGGACAGCGTCGCGAGCGGCGTCGGCGTCCAGTCGATCCCCATCGCGTCGGCGCCGCGCGCGAGCACGAGCGCGGCCGCGTTCAGTTCGTGGGCGCGATACGGATAGCGCGGGCGCGGCGGGCCCCACGGGTAGTTCACCGGCCCGCTGATCTTCAACGCCTGTTCGACCTCGCGGTAGTAGCGCCACATCTCGCGCCAGTCGAGCGGCCAGTCGACGCCGTAGCCGAGCGCGCTACGCGAGCGGAACCACTCGGGCCGGAAGCGCAGCGACACCATCGCGAAATGCACGGTGCTGCCGCCGATCGCGCGGCCGCTGTTGTTGGTGCCGAGCGTCAGCGGATCGGCGCCGTCGCAGATCCGCTCGTCGGTCCAGAACAGCTTGTGCTGATGCGTCTCGTCCGACGCGAATTCCTCGAGCGGCCGCCACCACGCGCCCGCATCGAGCGCGACGACCGAGAAACCGTATTCGGCGAGCTTGCACGCGAGCGTGCCGCCGCCGGCGCCGGTGCCGACGATCACGAAGTCGACCGCGTCGTCGTCGCGGAACATCCGCATCGGCGACCAGCCGCCGACCCGCAGCGGATCGGGCGCACGACCGTCGCGGCCGCGCGGCGTCGGAACGGACAGCGGTTCATCGGCGGCCATCGCGATCGCCCTCCTCCATGCGCATTTCCGCTTCCCATGGGTCGCGGCGGTTGAAATCCATCCGCACGTAGCCGCGCGGGCTCGCGGGGCCGCCGAAGCCGATCTCGTTCCACGCGAACGGATGGCCGTAATACGCGCCGCAGATATCCATCAGCACGCGCTTCATGAAGAACGTGTGCGGGTCCAGGCCGGCCCAGGCCGGCACCACCTGCGGATCGATGTCGCCTTTCTGTACCGCATGCAGCAACGCATCGGCGTCGCGTTCGCCAAGCGCCGCGAACGGGCAGCCATGCGCGTGGCGCGCCATCGCGTCGAGTCCGGCGAGGCCCGTCTGCCATGCGACGCGCAGTGGCGGCAGGCGCGCATCGCGATAGCCGTCGCCGTCGTCGGCGGCGAGCCGCGCGTCGACCAACGCGGCGGTCGGGATCGCGCCCGCGCCACCCGGTTGCTGCGGCACGATCCGCGCGCACAACGCCGCGAGCGTCGCAAATCGTTCGGCATCCAGATGGCGCGGCGCATGGGCCGCGATGCGCAGGCGTGCATCGATCGCATGCCGTGTCGCATCGTTCCACGACGGCGAGTCGCGCTTGGCGAGCACGTCGTAGCCCGGATAGCGCGGCAACGCGACGGACTTGCGGTGTGCGTCGCTCATGACGCGTCCCGTTCGGCGAGCGCGGTCGCGGCGAGCCCCGCGATCGCGAGCGCGGTGAAGCTCGGCGGCGCCGGTAGCGGCGGCCCCGACAGCAGGTTCTGCGACCAGTTGCGCCAGCCGCCCATCTGCCGCGCGACGCCGCGCGCATGGAACGCGACGCCGACGAACCCGAGCACGGCCGTCGCGCGCAGCCACCCGCGGCAGAAGCGCCGCTCGGCGCGCGGGCGCGACAGCGCGAGTTGCGCGGTCGCCAGCGCGGCCACCGGCGGCACGACGACCGGCGCGAACATCGCGCGATGCTGGAACGCGCCGCGAAAATGCAGCAGCCCGACTTCGCCGAGCGTGCCGACGAGGCCCGCCGTGACCAATCCGGCCAGCGCGCGCCCGGCCGGCAGTCCGGCGAGCCGCGGTGCGTCGGCCGGGCTCTCGCGCAGCCGCTCGCCCGCCGCGCCCAGCGCGCCCGACAGCAAAAGCGCGAACGGTGCGCCGAGCGGCGCGCCGTAGAACAGGTTGTGCCAGCTGAAACCGCCCGGCCGCTTCGTCACGTTGTACAGGTGGAACGCGGAGCCGGCGACGCCGACCGCGGCCGATGCGACGTGCACCGCGTCGCGCAGCCGGTGGCGCACGGGCGTGTCGTCCGCGTGGCCGTGCACGCTCGCGATCACCGACAGCGTCGACATCGCGAGCGGCGCGAGCATCGCGCGATTGTGAAAGGTGCCGCGATAGTGCTCGACGCCGCTGTCGGCAAGCACCGAGCCGGCCAGCAGCAGCGCGCTGCGGTTGAGCAACCGTGCGGCGTCGGCCAGCAGCCTGTCACGCTCGGCGGCGCGATGTCGCGGGTGTCGCATCGTTCCTCCTCGTCGGCATTCAGCACGCGAAGTCCAGCAGGTCAGCGGCGCGCAATTCGAGGCCGAGCCCCGCGCGCGTCGCGTCGATTTCCAGTGCGCCGTCGACGAGCGTCGGCGCGCCGTCGAACAGCATCCGCTCGACGCGGACATGATCGTGAAACCATTCGACGTGGCGCAGGCGCGGCGCCGCGCAGCCGACGTGCCGGTGCAGCGCGGGCGCGCAGTGCGCGGACAAGTCGACGTGATACGCATCGGCCAGCGCCGCGGCCGCGAGAAAACCGCTGACGCCGCCGCAGCGCGTTGCGTCGGCCTGCAGCACGTCGACCGCGCGACATTCCAGCAAGCGCCGGAAATCGTCGGGCGTATACGCGTATTCGCCGGCCGCGACGTCGACCCGCGGGCCGACGTGCTCGCGCACGAATCGCAGCCCCGCGACGTCGTCGCTGCTGACGGGCTCCTCGAACCAGCGAATGTCGCAATCGGCGGCGGCCTGCATGAACGCGAGCGCGGTGCGCGGTGAATACGCGCCGTTCGCATCGACGAACAGGTCGACGCCGGGCCCGAGCGCGTCGCGCGCCGCACGCACGCGCGACAGATCGCGCACGTCTTCCGCACCGATCTTGATCTTGCACGCGCGCACGCGCTCGGCGCGCCAGCCGTCCAGCTGCGCGGCGAGCGTCCGCGCCTCGTAGGTCGTGAAGCCGCCGCTGCCGTACACCGGCACGCGTTCGCGCAGGCGGCCCAGCAGCAGCGCGCGCGGCACGTCGGCGAGTTTCGCCTTCGCGTCCCACAGCGCCGTGTCGAGCGCCGAAATCGCGGTCGCCGCGATCCCGCCGCGGCCGACGTTGCGCACCGCGCGCCACAGCGCATCGACCGCGGCCGGGATGTCCACCACCGGCCGCTTGCGCAACACGCCGGCCAGCAGCGACGTCACGAGAGGCACGGCGCTCGCGTCCGTGTACGTATAGCCGAGCCCCGTCACGGGCCCCGCGTCGATCTCGACGACGACGACCGTCGTCGCGGTCCATGCGTAGGTGCCGTCGGCTTCGGGCCGGTCGGTCGGCACGCGGTACGCGCGGGCGCGCACGTCGTCGATCGCCGGCGCGGCGGAAAGTGCCATCGTTGCGCTCCGGTCAGCTTGCTTTTTGCTTGCGGACGTCGCGTGCAACCGCTGTGCCCGACGCACGCGGCGCGGCACGTGCCTTGCGCGGCCGCCTCGCATCGGCTCATCCCGAATCAAGGAGAAACGGCATGGCGACAGTGGCGGATTTCATCGTCGAACGGCTGTACGACTGGGGCGTGCGCCGCATCTACGGCTACCCGGGCGACGGCATCAACGGATTTTTCGGCGCGCTGAACCGCGCGGACGGCAAGATCGAATTCATCCAGGCGCGCCACGAGGAGATGGCGGCCTTCATGGCGTCCGCGCATGCAAAATTTACAGGCGAGCTCGGCGTATGCGTCGCGACGTCGGGCCCGGGCGCCGCGCACCTCGTGACGGGCCTCTACGACGCGCGGCTCGACCACATGCCGGTGCTCGCGATCGTCGGCCAGCAGGCGCGCGCGGCGCTCGGCGGTCACTACCAGCAGGAAGTGGATCTTCCGGCGCTTTTCAAGGACGTTGCAGGCGCATTCGTTCAGCTTGCGACGGTGCCCGGCCAGGTGCGCCACCTGGTGGACCGCGCGGTGCGCACCGCGCTCGGCGCGCGCGCGGTCACCGCGCTCGTGCTGCCGAACGACCTGCAGGAGCTCGACTACGCGCCGCCGAAACGCGCGCACGGCACCGTGCATTCGGGGGTCGGCTATACCGCGCCGAAAGTCGTGCCGTATGCGGACGACCTGCGACGCGCGGCCGACGTGCTCAACGCGGGGTCGAAAGTCGCAATGCTGGTCGGCGCGGGCGCGCTGAAGGCGACCGACGAAGTCATCGCGGTGGCCGACCGGCTCGGCGCGGGCGCCGCGAAAGCGCTGCTCGGCAAGGCCGCGCTGCCGGACGACCTGCCGTGGGTCACCGGCTCGATCGGGCTGCTCGGCACCAAGCCGAGCTACGAGTTGATGACCGAATGCGACACGCTGCTGGTCGTCGGCTCCGGCTTTCCGTATTCGGAATTCCTGCCGAAGGAAGGCCAGGCGCGCGGCGTGCAGATCGACCTGAAGGCCGACATGCTGAGCCTGCGCTACCCGATGGAAGTCAATATGGTCGGCGACAGCGCCGAGACGCTGCGCGCGCTGCTGCCGCTCTTGAACGAGCGTCGCGACACCGCGTGGCGCGACCGGATCGCGAAATGGAACCGCGACTGGCACGACACGCTCGCCGCGCGCGCGGCCGCGAAGGCGAGCGCCGGGCGCGGCGTGAATCCGCAGCGCGCGTTTACCGAGCTGTCGCCGCGCCTGCCCGACGACGTGATCCTGACGAGCGATTCGGGCTCCTGCGCGAACTGGTATGCGCGCGACCTGATGATGCGGCGCGGGATGATGGGCTCGCTGTCCGGCGGGCTCGCGTCGATGGGCGCCGCGGTGCCCTACGCGATCGCCGCGAAGTTCGCGCATCCGGTGCGCCCGGTGATCGCGATGGTCGGCGACGGCGCGATGCAGATGAACAACATGGCCGAGCTGATCACCGTCGCGAAATACTGGCGCCAGTGGCCCGACCCGCGCTGGATCTGCATGGTGCTGAACAACGAGGACCTGAACCAGGTCACGTGGGAGCAGCGCGTGATGGAAGGCGACCCGAAGTTCGACGCGTCGCAGCAGATCCCGAACGTGCCGTACTACCGCTTCGCGACGCTGCTCGGCCTCAAGGGCATCTACGTCGACGATCCGGAACAGCTCGGCGCCGCGTGGGACGAAGCGCTCGCGTCCGACCGGCCGGTCGTGCTCGAAGTGAAGAGCGACCCGGAGGTGCCGCCGCTGCCGCCGCACGTGACGCTGCAGCAGGCGAAGCATTTCGCCGAAACGCTGGTGAGGGGCGACCCGCGCGAGGGCAACGTGATCGTCGAGACCGCGCGGCAGGTGTTGTCGGCCGTGCTGCCGGGCAATGGCGAACAGGGCGACAAGCGCGGCAACGGAGGGAAAGGCGAATCGTAAGCAAGACGCGCGGGCGGGACGGCGCGACATCCTAGCCGATGTCGACGTCGACGTCGTTCCCCCCGTCGCGCTGCAGCGCGAGCGCCGCGTTCACGAGCCCGACCTGCGCGAGCGTGAATGGAAAATTGCCGCACATGCGCCGCGCGTTCACGTCGTATTCCTCGGACAGCAGCCCGACGTCGTTGCGCAGGCCGAGCAGCCGCTCGAACAGCGCATGCGCATCGTCGTCGGGCGGCAGCCCGTGCCGACGCGCCTGGTACAGCGCGCCGAGCACCTCGCCGTACACGTCGAGCTGCAACTGGTCGGCCGCCGCGTTGCCGAAGCGCACCGGCTGCGCGCCTTCGTAGCCGGCCAGGTGCACGGCCTGCCACTCGGCCGCGCGCCGGCCGCCGTCGGCCGCATACAGCACTTGCAATTGCGACGGATGATCGGCGATCGCGCGCACAAGCCAGTCGCGCCAGCGCGCGCCTTCGTCGCGATAGCCGCAGCGCACCAGCGCGTGCAGCGTGAAGCTCGCATCGCGCAGCCAGCAGAAGCGATAGTCCCAGTTGCGCTTGCCGCCGAAGCGCTCGGGCAACGAACTGGTCGGCGCCGCGACGATGCCGCCGGTGCGCACGCTCGACAACAGCTTCACCGTGATCAGTGCGCGCTCGGTCGCGTCGCGATACGGGCCCTCGGCGGCGTTGCAATCCGACCAGCCGCGCCAGAACGCCTGCGTGTCGTGCAGCGATGCGTATGCATCGGGCACGGCCGGCGCCGGGTCAAACGAGCGCGCGTAACTGATGCAGAAATCCACCCGCTCCCCCGCCGCGATCCGTCGCGTGCCGACCAGCCGCAATCCGGAACCGGCCGTTGTCCGGCGTGCCGACGAGCGCGGCGAAACACGGCGGCGAATCGAAGTCCGGCCAGCACAGCCAGTCGATGCTGCCGTCGCGCGCGACGAGCGCGGCGCTGCGGCCGTCGCCGACGAGCGCGTAATCCTCGATCCGCATCGCGCTCACCGGCTGCGTTTGCGCACGACGGCACACGCAGCCGCGAGCAGCGCGACGGCCGCGCCGAACGCGAGCGCGCGCGACGCGCCGAGCCCGGCCTCGGCGCCCGTGCGGTGCGCTTCGTCGGCGAACGCGCCGCGCGTCGCGTGGAGGCCCGGCACCGGCGCCCACAGGTTCGATGCGCGCGGGCCGGCCGGCGCCGCGCGCTGCTGGCCGCGCACGGCGGTGCGCGCGAGATAGCGGTCGAAGCAGCCGGGCGCGAGGCCGTTCGCGACGATCGCCGCGAGCGACGACCAGCCGACCCAGCGCTCGCGGCACGGATGCCGCGCCGCGTGCACGATCGCATCGGCTGCCACTTCCGGCGCATAGACTGGCGCGACCGGACGCGGCGCGTGCGGCAGCGTCGATTCGGCCCAGTCGAA
This sequence comes from Burkholderia sp. BCC1047, assembly GCF_902833155.1. Lineage (NCBI taxonomy): Bacteria > Pseudomonadati > Pseudomonadota > Betaproteobacteria > Burkholderiales > Burkholderiaceae > Burkholderia > Burkholderia sp. BCC1047. The sequence goes on from NZ_CADFEH010000005.1 coordinate 91,727, forward strand.
CTGCGGCGTGTCGATCGCGGGCAGTTGCACCATCGTCACGCGCACGCGGCTGCGCGTATGCAGCAACTCGCAGCGCAGCGCGTCGGTGAAGCCGCGAATCGCATGTTTCGCGCCGCAGTACGGCGCCTGTAGCGGAATCGACCGGTACGCGAGCGCCGAGCCGACCTGCACGATCGTGCCGCGGTTGCGCGGGGCCATCCGCGCGAGCGCGGCCCGCGTGCCGTACACGCAGCCAAGGTAAGTGACGGCCGTCACGCGCGCATAGTCTTCCGGCGAGATCGCGTCGAACGGCGCGAACACGGTGACCATCGCGTTGTTGACCCACACGTCGAGCGGCCCGAGTTCGCGTTCGATCCGCTCGGCCGCCGCGTCGAGCGCGGCCGCATCGCTGACGTCGACGGCGATCGGCAGCGCCTGGACGCCATACGCACGCACCTCGCATGCGGTGTCGTGCAGTGCGCGCGGATCGCGAGCGAGCAGCGCGACGTTCGCGCCGAGCCGCGCAAACGCGTGGGCGGTCGCGCGGCCGACGCCGGCGCTCGCGCCCGTGATCGCGACGGTCTTCACGGTCGGTTTCTCCCGTTTTTCGATGCGGGCCGGCACGCGGCAGCGTGCCGGAATGCGATCGGCGCAGCAAACGTTATGCCGCCGTCCACGCGAGCCACATCGCCCCGGCACGTGCCGTGAACGGCCGCCCAATTTACAAGCCGGCTGTAACGCACCAGCCGCTGCGCGCGCCATTGCGCACCGTCAAGGCTGCCTATGAGCGAGCCCCGCGCGCACGAAACTTGCTCTGCCGCGAACGGCTGTCGTCACGCCGCCGAATGCGGCAAGGAGTCGTGTTGCTCGTCCCGCTGTCCAGGAAAACGCGTCGTATCGCATGCATCGCACCGTTCGCGTGGGCGGTCGCGCCGATGGTCGCGCGCGCAGCCGCCGAGCGTGCCGAGCCCGGCAATCCGGCCGCGCCGCTACCGCTCGCCTATGTCGTGCACGCGGCCGGCCCCGCCGCGCAGCCGGTCTTCGTGCTCGGCTGGGCGCTGCTCGCGCTGTGCACGTTCGTCTGCGTCGCGATCGCCGTGCTGCTGCTGATCGCGCTGTTTCGTCGTCGCGCGCAGGCGGGCGGCGGCTACGGCAGCGGGCTGACGATCGTGACCGTGGGCACCGCGATCTCGATCGTGCTGCTGTTCGGCGCGCTCGTGTACATGCTGCGCGTGCTGGGCGCGATCGCGGCGCCGCCGCGTCCGCCCGCGCTGACGATCGTCGTGACCGCCCAAGACTGGTGGTGGGCCGTTCGTTATCCGGACGATGCGAACGGCCCGGGCTTCGTCACGGCGAACGAGATCCATATTCCGGTGGGCGAGCCCGTCGCGATCGAACTGAAGAGCGCCGACGTGATCCATGCGTTCTGGGTGCCGCAACTCGCCGGCAAGACGCAGACGATTCCCGGCCAGACCAACCGCCAATGGCTGCAGGCCGACCGGCCGGGCATCTACCGCGGCCAATGCTCGCAATACTGCGGCGCGCAGCACGCGCACATGGCGTTCGAAGTCGTGGCCGAGCCGCCGGACGCGTTTCGTGCGTGGCTCGCCACGCAGCGGCAACCGGCTCAAGTACCCGCGACGAGCACCGGCACCGAGCACCGCGGCCAGCGCGTGTTCGCCGCGCGCTGCGCGGGCTGCCACGCGGTGCGCGGCACCGACGCGACGGGCGACGCGGGCCCCGATCTCACGCACGTCGGCACGCGCCGGCTGCTCGCGGCCGGCACGCTCGACAACACGCCCGACAACCTGCGCCGCTGGATCGCGCATGCGCAGCAAATCAAGCCGCAATCGCTGATGCCGTCGATCGCGCTCGCGCCGCGCGACGCCGACGATCTCGCCGCGTATCTCGCGACGCTGCACTGAACCGAGGATGCCGATGGCCATTGCCCGCGACACGCCCGCCCCGCTCAGCCGCGTACCCGATCTCGGCGACGCGCCGCCCGGTTCCGCGCACGAGCGCGCGCTGGCCGAGCTGTGGGAATCTGAACCCGGCTGGCGCGGCTGGCTCGGCACCGTCGATCACAAGCGCATCGGGCTGCGCTACATCGTCACCGCGTTCGCGTTCCTGCTGCTCGGCGGCGTCGAGGCGCTCGTGATGCGCATCCAGCTCGCGCGGCCGAACGCGTCGCTGCTCACGCCCGCGCAATACGATTCGCTGTTCACGATGCACGGCGTCACGATGATCTTCCTGTACGCGCTGCCCGTGCTGTCCGGCTTCGCGAACTACCTGTGGCCGCTGATGCTCGGCTCGCGCGACATGGCGTTTCCGCGGCTGAACGCGTTCTCGTACTGGGCGTTCCTGTTCGCCGGGCTGTTCCTGTACGCAAGCTTTCCGCTCGGTGCGGTGCCGGACGGCGGCTGGTTCAATTACGTGCCGCTCACGTCGCTCGACTACAGCGCCGGCGCGAACATCGACATCTACGCGCTCGGGATGATCCTGCTCGGCATCTCGACGACGGGCGGCGCCGCGAACTTCGTCGTCACGTTGCTGCGGATGCGCGCGCACGGCATGTCGATCGACCGGGTGCCGATCATCGTGTGGGGCACGCTGACCGCGTCGGTCGCGAACCTCGTCGCGGTGCCGTCGGTGAGCCTCGCGTTCCTGCTGCTGTGGCTCGACCGCAATGCCGGCACGCATTTCTTCGACGTCGCGCACGGCGGCCGTCCGCTGTTGTGGCAGCACCTGTTCTGGATGTTCGCGCATCCGTGGGTCTACGTGGTCGTGCTGCCGGCAATGGGGATCGTGTCGGACGCGCTGCCGACCTTCTGCCGACGCCCGCTCGTCGCATACGAGGCCGTCGCGGTATCGACGGTGGCGACGATGCTGATCGGTTTCGAGGTGTGGGTGCACCACATGTTCGCGACGGGCATCGCGCCGCTCGCGCTCGCGTTCTTCGGCGCCGCGAGCATGCTGATCTCGATTCCGAGCGCGGTCGCGGTGTTCGCATGGATCGCGACGATCTGGACTGGCCGCCCCGTGTTTCGCACGCCGTTCCTGTATTTCGCGGGCTTCGTGCTGATGTTCGTGATCGGCGGCGTGTCCGGCGTGATGACCGCGGCCGTGCCGCTCGACTGGCAGCTCACCGATACGTACTTCGTCGTCGCGCACCTGCACTACGTGCTGCTCGGCATCAACGTGTTTCCGGTGCTCGGGGGCGTCGCGTACTGGTTCCCGAAATTCACCGGGCGGATGATGAACGAGCGCTTCGGCAAGCTGACCTTCTGGGTCGTGCTGGTCGGCTTCAATCTCGGGTTCTTCCCGATGCATATTGCCGGGCTGCTCGGGATGCCGCGCCGCATCTATACCTATCCGTCCGGGATGGGCTGGGACACGTCGAACCTGCTGACGACGATCGGCTCGTTCGTGTTCGGGATCGGCATCGTGATGTTCGTCGTCAACGCGCTGGTGAGCGCGCGGCGCGGCGTGCGCGCCAGCGAGAATCCGTGGGGCGCGGCGGGCCTCGAATGGTCGGTCGCGTCGCCGACGCCCGTGTACAACTTCGCGGTGCTGCCGCTCGTCGCGTCGCGGCATCCGCTGTGGGAAACGCGCGACGATCCGGCGCGCACCAGCCTGCGGGTCGGCTACCGGCTCGCCGATGGGCGCGAGGCGCTCGCGGTCACGCCGCTCGCCGCCGCGCCGAGCGCGATCCTGAAGATGCCCGAAGACAGCTGCATGCCGTTCGTGCTCGCGCTGCTCGCGACCGCCGTGTTCGCGGCGATGCTCGCGCGCTCGCCGACGCTCGTGTGCGTGGCAGTCGCCGGTTGCGCGATCGCGACCGCCGCGTGGCTGTGGCCGCGCCGCGAACTCGGACAACGCGCGCGCCTGCCGGCCCGCGCCGACACGCAGGCGCCCGCCGCGACCGCCGGGGGTCATCCGGACGAGCCGCCGTCGGCGACGGTGCCGGCAGCCGCGCCGGCCGCGTGCATCGAGCCGCTGCCGGTCGGCAGTCAAGGCGAACGCGCGGGCGGCTGGTGGGGCATGCTCACGCTGATCGTGACCGAGGCCGGGCTGTTCGGCTACCTGCTGTTCTGCTACTTCTACCTGCAGTCGCAGTGGTCCGCGCCGTGGCCGCCCGAAGGCATGCCGAAGATCGGGCTCGCGGCCGCCAACACGGTCGTGCTGCTGTCGAGCAGCGTGTTCGTGTGGCTCGCCGAGCGCGCGGTGCGGGCCGACCGGCAGGCGCGCGCGGTCGCGCTGCTCGCCGTCGCGCTGGTGCTCGGCACCGCATTCGCGCTGGTCCAGCTGCACGAATGGCGCGATCACCCGTACGGCCCGACCGCGCACCTGTACGGCAGCCTCTATTTCACGATCACCGGGTTCCACCTCGCGCACGTCGTGGCCGGTCTCGCGATCCTCGCGCTGCTCGCCGCGTGGACGGCCGCCGGTTTCTTCGGCCGCGAGCGACGCGTCGCGCTGACGGTCGGCGGGCTCTACTGGCACTTCGTCGACATCGTGTGGCTGTTCATCTTCACCGCGCTGTACGTGTCGCCGTTCTGGCTGAGGAGCACGGGATGAGCGACGCACGACGCGCGTGGACACCGCTGCTCGCGATCGCCGCCGGCCTCGTCGGCGCGCCCACGCTGTGGTTCGCGCAGATGCTGGTGTCGGAGACACTCGCGTCCACCGCATGCTATCCGCTCGGCGTCGCGCAGGCCGCGCCGCGCTGGGCGCACGTCGGCGTGTGGCTCGCGCTGATCGCCGCGGGCGCGTTCGCGCTGGCCGCGGCCTGCGCGACCTGGCTCGCGCACGCGTGGCGGCACCGGCACGATGCCGATGCGCGTGCCGCGACGCGCGACGGCAGTACGCGCTTTCTCGCGCGCTGCGGCATGCTCGCGGCGCTCGGTTTCGTGATCGGTCTGGTGTTTACGGGGATTGTCACCGCTTTCGTGGGGCCTTGCAGTCCATGGCGCTGATCCCGTTCGCTTCGTTCCCGTTCCCATTCCGAGTCCTGGGCCACCGCGCGGGTGTCGCGTTTGCGGTATGCATCGCGCTCTGCGGATGCGACATGCAGCGCGACGACAACGCGGCCGCGGCCGGCGACACGGCCGACACCGCGTCGGCGGCGGAAGCGCCCGAGCCCGCATCGGGCTGGCGGTTCGTGCGGATTCGCGCGTCGGCGGCCGATGTCGGTGCGTCGATGTCCGCGCGCGTGAAGGACGACCGTCGGCTGTCACGCGACCGGGACGCGTCAGTGGCGGATGCAACATCGTCCGCGGCGCCCACTCCGCCGCCCGATGCGGCGTCTGCCTCGACTGCCCGCCGCCCGATAATCGCCGCGGCGGCCGCGAGCGCCGACGCCGCGACGCTCGCACGCGGTCGCTATCTCGCGCTCGCCGGCGATTGCGCCGCGTGCCACGACGCGGCCGACCATACGCCGTACGCGGGCGGCCAGCCGGTGAATTCGCCGTTCGGGCCGATCTATGCGCCGAACATCACGCCGGACCCGACGCACGGCATAGGCAACTACACGCTGCGGCAATTCGACGATGCGATGCGGCGCGGCGTGCGCGCGGACGGCAGCCGGCTGTATCCGGCCATGCCGTACCCGTCGTTCGCGCACCTGAGCGACGACGACGTGCGCGCGCTGTATGCGTATTTCATGCGCGGCGTCGCGCCGTCCGCGAATGCGGCGAAACTCACGCAACTGCCGTTTCCGTTCAACCAGCGCTGGGCGCTCGGGCTGTGGAGCCTCGTGTTCGCGAACCGCGACCGGTTCACGCCGCAGCCGTCGCAATCGGCGCAATGGAATCGCGGCGCGTATCTCGTACAGGGGCTCGGCCATTGCGGCGCGTGCCATACGCCGCGCGGGCCGGCCTACAACGAACGCGGATACGACGAACGCAGCCCCGCGTTCCTGACCGGCGGCATCAACGACCACTGGTTCGCGCCAAACCTGACCGGCGCGGTTCCGGACGGCCTCGGCCGCTGGTCGGCCGACGACATCGCCGCGTTCCTGCGCAGCGGTCATGCGGCGCGCGGCGCGGTGTTCGGCGCGATGGCGCCGGTCGTCGGCGAAAGCACCGCGTTGCTGACGGACGCCGATCGCCATGCGATCGCCGTGTACCTGAAATCGTTGCCCGCGCAACCGACTGCCGCGACGAATCCGCTGGGCGTGGGCGTGCCGCGGCTGACGGTTGCCGGCCCGCGTCCGGAAGGCGGCCAGCAAGCGCCGGGGGCCGGTGTGTATGCGGGGTTCTGTGCACGCTGCCATGGCGCCGAAGGTAAAGGCGTGCCGGATCACGGGCCGGCGCTCGCGGGCAGTTCGATCGTGCTCGCGGCCGATCCGACGAGCACGATCCGGATCGTGGTCGAAGGTGCGCGGCCCACGCCAGGGAAGCCGGGGCCGGTGCAGCGGATGCCGGCGATGCGCGGCGCGCTGACGAGCAGCGAGATCGCAGCGGTGGTCAGCTACGTGCGCGGGGCGTGGGGGAATCGGGCGGCGCCGGTGTCGGAGCAGGATGTGAGGCGGTTGCGGGGGGCGATCCACAAGTAGCGGGTCGGCTTTGTCACGCCCGCGTCACCGCCACCGCCTTGATTTCGACGATATACCCTGGCGAACCACCAAGCATGTGTGCGCCGACGGCCGTCCACGCCGGCCGCGGATGCGCACGAAAATAGCGGTCGCGCACCTGCATGAACAACGGCAGGTCGCGCATGTCGGTGTGAAAGGTGGTGAGATCCACGACGTCGTCGAACGATGCGCCGGCCGCGTCCAGCACGCGCTTCAGGTTCTCAAACGCCTGCACGATTTGGGCTTCGCGATCCTCGACCAACTGCATCGCGGCGTCGCGGCCGATCTGCCCAGATACGTAGACGGTATCGCCGACCTTGATCGCCGGCGCATAGCCGATCTTGTCATACACGGCTTCCATGCCGGCCGGAACGATTGCTTCGCGTTCGTTCATGCGTGTCTCCGTGGCCGGGCTTGCCGCACCGGCCGGTTATGTGATGGTCGTCGTGCACCTGGCAGTGGCGTGTGCACCGAGAAAGCAAGCAAATCGGCAGGCGCGCCCCTCAACCCGTATCCCCACCCGCGACCGGCAGCACCGTCCCGGTGATATAGCTCGCCTCGTCCGACGCGAGGAACAGGATCGGCGCGATCTGCTCGTCGAGGCTGCCGTAGCGCTTGAAGTACGTCGAGTCGGTCACCTGCCGCACGGCCTCGGCCATCCACGCCTGTTCCTGCTCGGTGTCGCCCGCCGCATTGCGCGGCACGCGGCGCGGCGGCGCGCTGGTGCCGCCCGGCGCGGTGGCGACGACGCGGATATTGCGTTCCGCATACTCCATCGCGAGCGCCGACGTCAGCGCGTTCACGCCGCCCTTCGCCGCCGAATACGGCACGCGTCGAATACCGCGCGTCGCATTCGACGAGATGTTGACGATGGTGCCGCCGCCGCGCGCGATCAGGTGCGGCAGCACGGCGTGACACGCATAGAGCGTCGGCATCAGCGAGCGGCGGATTTCCGCGTCGATCTGCGCCGGCTCGAACGCCGCGAACGGCCGCATCCGGATCGCGCCACCGACGCCGTTGATCAGGATGTCGATGCCGCCGAACGTCTGCACCGCATACGCGATCGCCGCATGCGCACCTTCGTACGTTTCGAGATCGGCGACGAAGCCGGCCGTCTCGCCACCGGTCGCTTCGGCCGCCACGTCGGCGACGAAATCCGCGCGATCGACGAACAGCACCTTGCCGCCCTCGGCCGCCGCGCGCAGCGCGACACCGCGGCCGATGCCCTGCGCCGCGCCGGTAACGACGACGACCTTGCCGGAGAATCGTTGCATGGTCATGCCGCCTTTGCCGTGACGTTGGGGGTGAACTTCTCGTAGTGGAAGCTGTTCGGTTTCACGCCTGCATCGTCGAAATACTGACGCACCGCATCGACCATCGGCGGCGGTCCGCACAGATACACGTCGACGTCGCCGTCGTTCAGCGCGTCGGCCGGGATGTGCTGCGTGACCCAGCCCTTGCGTGCGTGGTTCGACGCCGAATCGGCAACGACCGTCGCGAAGCTGAAGTTCGGCAGCTTCGCCGCCAGCGCTTCGATCGCGTCGACCAGCACGAGATCGAGATCGCGCGTCACGCCGTAGATCAGGTGCACCTTCTGCTGAGAGCCGCTGCGCGCGAGCACGTCGAGCATCGACAGGAACGGCGCGAGGCCCGTGCCGCCGGCGAGGAACAGCAGCGGCCGCTGTACGTCGCGCAGATAGAAGCTGCCGAGCGGACCGTGCAGTTCGAGCGTGTCGCCGGGCCGCGCGGATGCGAGCCACGTGCTCATTACGCCGCCGGGAATCTTCTTGATCAGGAAGCCGACCTTCGCGTCGCCCGGCGCGGACGAGAACGAATACGACCGATGCTGGCCGCTGCCCGGCACGCCGATGTTCACGTACTGGCCCGGCAGGAACACCGGCGCATTCGTGCCGACGTCGAGTTCGAGCACGACGGCCGCATCATTGTGCTGCTCGACCTTCGTGACCGTCGCGACAAAACTGCTTTGCCCCGTCTTGCACGCGACCGACGACGTCGGCACAGCGATCACGCAATCGCTGTGCGGCACCATCTGGCACGTCAGCACGAGGCCGCCGTTCTTTTCGTCCTCGGTGAGCGCATCGTCGATGTAATCGTCGCCGAGCTCGTAGTGCCCGCTTTCCGCGCGGCACTTGCAGGTGCCGCACACGCCGTCGGAGCAATCCATCGGCAAATTGATCTTCGCGCGGAAGGCCGCGTCGAGCACCTTCTCGCCGGCCTTGCAGTCGATGAAGCGGGTTACCCCGTCCTCGAAATTCAATGCAATCTTGTAGCTGGACATCGCGTCACCTCCACTTCCTTTCATGGCAAAACAACGGGCGTCAGACGTGATACACGTCGAGCACCTGCCGGATGTAGTCGTTCTTCAGCACGATCTTCTTGTGCGAAATCAGCAGTGCGTCGCCCGCACGGCGCAACGTGACGAACATCGTGCCGAAGAAGTGATCGGTCACGCGATAACGGTGGTTCAGCGTGTGGAAGTTGTAGCGCACGTCGACCTCGTCGTCGCGTTCGGCCAGCACCTCGACGTTCGTCACGTTGTGGCTGGTGCGCGGCTCGGGCGTCGACGCGCCGCTGCGCTCGGTCTTGATCCGGAACACGCGATCCTCGAGGCCGCCGCGGTCCGCGTAGTACATCAGCGAGATCTGGCGCTGCGGATCGTCGGTCGGCCGATCGTCGTCGTCCCACGCGGGCATCCAGTACGTGACGTCCTCCGCGTAGCAGGTCAGCCACGCGTCCCACTCGCGATCGTCGAGTAGGCGCGCCTCGCGATACAGCGCCGCGCAAATCGTCCGGTAATCGAAGCTCATGCCGCCACCTCCCCGCGTGCCTTCTTCAGCGCATCGCGCATCACGTTCACCCAGTGTTCGTGCTGGCACACGAACAGCCCCTCGTCCTCGCTGCGCTCGCCCGAAATGCGCGGGTTCAGCCCCATCTTTTTCGCGTTCTCGTCCGGCCCGTCGATCCACAGCGGCGCGCCGCGCGACAGGTCGTTCCACATCGCCGTGATGCCCGCATAGCCGGCCTGGCACGCACGAAACTCCTCGAGATCGTCGGCCGTGCCCATACCGCTCACGTTGAAGAAATCCTCGTACTGGCGAATCCGCGTCGTGCGATCGGCTTCGCTCTCGCCCTTCGGCGCGAAGCAGAAGATCGTGACTTCGGTTTTGTCGACGCCGAGCGGCCGCACCACGCGGATCTGCGTGCTGAACTGATCCATCAGGAACACGTTCGGATACACGCACAGATTGCGCGTCTGGTTCACGATGAAATCGGCCTGCACGTCGCCGACGCGCGCACGGATCTCGTCGCGGTGCTGATACACGGGGCGCACTTCCGGGTTCATCGTCTGGGTCCACAGCAGGATGTGGCCGTGGTCGAAGCCGTACACGCCCGCGACCGACTTGCTCCAGCTGTTCGCATCGACCGCCTTGGTGCCGTCTTCCTTGCGGCGGCTCATCGTCGCCGCATAGTTCCAGTGCACGGTGCTGACGTGGTAGCCGTCGCAGCCGTTTTCCATCTGCATCTTCCAGTTGCCTTCGTAGATGTAGGACGAGTTGCCGCGCAGCACTTCGAGCCCGTTCGGCGCCTGGTCGACGATCTGGTCGATGATCACGCGCGCTTCGCCGAGGTAGTCCTCGAGCGGCAGAACGTCGGCGTTGAGGCTGCCGAACAGGAAGCCGCGATAGTTCGCGAAGCGCGCGACCTTCTTCAGATCGTGCGAGCCGTGCGTGTTGAACTGCACCGGATACTCGGTCGTCTTCTCGTCCTTCACCTTCAGCAGCTTGCCGGTGTTCGAGAAGGTCCAGCCGTGGAACGGGCACGTGAAGCTGCCCTTGTTGCCGTGCTTGCGGCGGCACAGCATCGCGCCCTTGTGCGCACACGCGTTGATCACCGCATGCAGCTCGCCGGTCTTGTCGCGCGTGATGACGATCGGCTGGCGGCCGATCCACGTCGTGTAGTAATCGTTGTTGTCCGGAATCTGGCTTTCGTGCGCCAGATACACCCAGTTGCCCTCGAAGATGTGCTTCATCTCGAGTTCGTACAGTTCCGCGTTCGTGAAGATGTCGCGGCGGCAGCGGAAGATGCCGGCCGCCTTGTCATCCTGTACGGCGGTTTCCAGCAGGTGATCCAGTTCGTTCGTAGCGTCGATCGTGATGGACATGATGGCTCCTTCCATGCGCGTGCCGCGTCCTGCAAGCACGCTCGCATCGGTATCGGTTGAATCTCGGGGACCGGCCAGCAGCGGCGACGCACGCGCGCGCGCCGCCGTGCTGCCGGACGGGTTATGCCGTGGCTGAGGCGCGCAGACGTTCGACGATCTGGTTGTCCTTGCCCTGCACGCGCGGCGTCAGCACGAAGTTGAATTCGATGTCCTGGTACGCATCGGTCTTCATGCCGAGCGCCGTGCCGCCGGCCTTGTCGGTCACGGGCGGAATCAGCTCCTCGCGCGTCGCATACGCGAAGTCGTCCCAGATCAGCGGATCGCCGTCGATGTTGAACTGCGTCGTCAGCTTGCGGTGATCGGGGCTGTCGACGAAGAAGTGCACGTGCGCGGGGCGATTGCCGTGGCGGCCGAGACGGTTCAGCAGTTGCTGCGTCGCGCCCTGCGGCGGGCAGCCGTAGCCCACCGGCATCAGCGTGCGGAATTCGTATTGGCCGTCGGCGCCCGTCTTCACCGCACCGCGCAGGTTGAAGTCGCTCTGCTTGCCGGTCGGGTCGAAGTGCGAATAGAAGCCGTGCGAATTCGCGTGCCAGCATTCGACCAGCGCGCCGGCCACCGGCTTGCCGTCGAGATCCTTCACCGTGCCGTGGATCACGAGCGGGCCCGCGCCGTCGTCCGCGTCGAGGTCGATCTTCGCGACGCCGTCGCGTACCGGGGCGCCCGCCACGTACAGCGGCCCCTCGATCGTGCGCGGCGTGCCGCCGTCGAGGCCGGTCGCCTTGTCCTCGGCATCCATCCGGATGTCGAGATACTTTTCGAGACCGAGGCCGGCCGCGAGCAGCGCTGCTTCGCCATCCTGACCAAGCTTGTTCAGATAGTTGACGCCGGCCCACACTTCGTCGGGCGTGATGTCGAGATCGTCGATCGCCTTGAACAGGTCGCCGAGCAGGCGCAGCACGATCTGCTGCGTGCGTGCGTCGCCTTTCCTGCCGTTTCCGCCAGTCCCGCCCGCGTTCGATGCGGCCTTCAGCAGGTCCTGCACTTCCCGGGTATCGAAAACTTTGACGCTCATGATGCTGTCTCCATGTGTATTTGGGGGATGGCGGTCTTTGCCTGACTCGATTGCCGCGCGACTTTCGTCAGCCCGTCGCGGGTGCGAGGTACGCATCGAGCATCGGCATCGGGCCATGCATCGTGGCCGCGGACAACTTGTCCGGGCGGGTCGTCGGCGGATTGACGACGCGGGCTTCGATGCGACCGCGGGCGACGGAGGAGACGACGCGCGCTGCGTGGGGGCTGTTCATGGAACGGATTTATACGCGGGGGGAGAAAGGAGCGTCCAATACTTTTGGTCGGGATTTTTGATACCTGTGAGGTATTGAAATCCGGCCATGCATGCAGAATGCCGCATCGCACCATACCTTTTTTGGTCAGGTACGTGGGCGAAAGGCTTGCTGGAGCGCGATCGCGCGAGCGGGGGATATCGCTGAGGCGGGCGGCGGCTCGGCCGGTATCGGCAGGGGGAAAACGGCTGAAAACGGGCGCCCTGCCGAGTCGATCAGGGTTTTCCTGACGGGAAAACGGCGGGCGGGCCGCGCCGGCTTCCGGTTTCGACGTCGGTTTCCGCGAGCGACCGGACGGAATGGGGGGAGCGGTTACCGACGGCGGATTCACCGCTCGCTGCAATTCGTTCAGGCCGCGTCAGCGGCTGCGCGCCTGCCGTTTCCCGACATGCTCAGATGCCGTAGGCCAACTCCCGCTCTTCCACTTTCTCGTTGAACGAACCCGTTCCAACGGTCGGCGCCTCCTCACCAGCACCGAAGTGGTACCCGGCATAGCGCGCGAACATCCGAATGTCCTTCTCCCCGATGCGACGCTTTTGCAACGCGTATGCTCGCGCGGATTCGGAAAGTAAAAATCGATGTTCGCCGTTATCCGGCTCAACACTCACGAGCGACTTCTCGGTCAGTTCGGCAATGTCGCTGGCAACGTCGGACAGCGTATACCTCGCATCACATACCAGCGCGCGCAATGCCTCGAAAGTAAAAGCACGCTGGAATGCCGCGACGTGACCCAATAGTTTCTGACTCGACGGGCTCAGCGACGCAAAGCTCCAATCGAAGCTGGCCTGTAACGTCTGATGGTGCGCAAGCGCCGTCCTGTATCCCCGCGTCAGCAACTTGAAGCGATCGTCGAGAAATCCGTGAACACCCCGAACGCCCAAAGCACCGATACGCCCAACTGCCATTTCGATCGCCAGTGGATTGCCGTCGAGCCGACGACAGATATCGCCAACGAGACGCGCGCTTTTTCTTAAAGTATCAAGGTCGCAACCCGACTGTCGCGCACGCTGCAAGAACAGTTGAACCGCCTCACAATCCAGCATCTCCGCGATGGATGATTCCGGACGTGGCACTTGGAGCGGGCGCACGTGGAAGACAGTCTCACCTGATACCCTCAACCGCTCGCGGCTCGTGACGAGTACCCGCAAGTTGCCACGCCGCATGCAAACCGAATCGACCAGTCGGGCGACTGCATCGATGACGTGCTCGGCGTTGTCCAGCACCAGCAGCGTGCGGTCTCGCGGCAACGCCGCGACCAGCGCGTCGACCGCCGACGTGTCGTCCCGTATCGACAGGCCGAATGCCGTCGCGATTTTTTGCAAAACCGCTTCTGGAGAGGCCGCATCGGAAAGCGCGACGAAACGCGTGATATCAAAACGGCCGCTGACTGCCGCATGAGCCACTTCGATTGCCGCGCTCGTTTTCCCGACGCCACCGGCGCCCACCAGCGTCAATATAGGCGTCGTGTCCAGTATTGACGCGATATTGGAGACCAGGCTGTCGCGTCCGGTGAGTGCCCCGTGCCGTCGCGGAATATCGCTGTCGCCCTGTCTGACAGGCGTAGCCTTCGTCAAATTCGCGCTCGGGGCTGGTCTCCGCGTCAGTTGGTAACCGCGGCCGGGTACGGTCACAATCAGGTCGCGTTGCGGTCCAAGCAATTTTCGCAACGTGGAAATGTGCACCTGCAGATTGTTCTCTTCAACGACTGTTCCGGGCCAGACCGTGGCCATCAACTCGTCCTTCGTTACGACACGTCCCGCCGCCGACAAAAGCACCGCGAGCACGTCGAATGCACGCGAACCGACATGGAGGGCCTTCCCATCACGTCGTAACGAGCGCGTCGACAAATCCACTTCGAGCGTGCCTAGCAACATGGCTCAAGCCTCGTCGATCAGACAAACCGGGCCGCTGAGCCAGCAACCGCTGCTTTCATCGGCCGGATCGCGAAAGTTCACCGTGATCGCGGACGGACGCCCCATCGCCACGCCCTGACGCACGACGATGCCGTGTCCCCCCGGGGCGACGAGCCCGTAGCGATGCGCGCCGTACAGGAGCGCTGCCGCTGCGATGCCGGTCGCCGCGTCTTCCGGATAGCCGGACGCGCGCGGGAATTGCCGTGCGTCGAACACGTGCGGTGCATCGGCATCCAGCGAAAACGGATACAGACCGGTCGACGACAGCGCGTCGCACAAGGCTTCGATTGGGTCGAGTTTCGGCACGATCGCATTCAACCGTGAGGTCGTGCGAACCGGCACCAGCGTTTTGGTGCGGCTCGTCGTTGCGTTGACGATGCCGAGCGGCAGCAGATCGTCCGCATCGAGGTTCAGCACATCGAGTGTTCTGGCAACGAGCGCCGCGTCGGCAATCGGCTCGACGCGTCCCGCGGGTTGGCTGACTTCGATCCGGGCGTCGGCAGCGTCGTATCGCGCTTCGACGCTACCGCTCAGCGTTTCGATCCGCGCCGTGTTCGTGCGCCATGCGCCGGTGTGACGCAGCAGCCACAATGCGCCCAGCGCCGCGTGTCCGCACATCTCCATCTCGTGGTTGGGGACGAAAAAGCGGAAGCGGAAATCATGGTGCGGATCGACGGCGCGCATCACAAACCCGCTTTCCAGACCATACGCGCGGGCCACCTCTTTCATCTGCGCGTCGGACCAGCCGTTCGCGTCCAGCACAACCGGGGCCGGATTGCCGCCCTCGTCGGTGGCGAAAAATACCCGTACGAGCCGCACAGGTTGTACGATGCTCATGCGCTTGCTCCCTAATTAACCCCGCCTATCGGTGTGCCGCCTTTTGTGAAGCCGGTGCGAGGGCCAGTCCGTCGTCCGTCGCAGCATGCACGGTCTGCGTTTTTTCTTCGCTTCCATTTGGGCCGGAACATGCTCACTATCGGGCCATGGCGGTTGGCGCCAGCGCGTTGTCCCTCTCTTATAAGTCCCAGGTCGCAGGTTCTCGCCATGTTTTATCAGACGTCTAGATCGCACATTCCCGCCGACCGCGTGGCTGCGACCCGTCGCATCACGATGGCCGATTACGTGACGTCGTGGCACGAGCACGAAGAGTTCATGTTCCTGCTGCCGAGTCAAGGCACGCTGACGCTGACTTCGGAGTGTTCCAAGCATTCGCAACGCATCAGCGCCGGCGTGCTCGCGATGGTGCCTGCCGGGATTTTTCACGACACGGCGAGCAATCCCGGAGAGCATTGCCATACGGCCGTCTATGCGGAGCGCGACTTCGTTTCGTTTTGTGCGCGCAAATCCAATGTCCGGCTCGCCGGAGGCGATGCACCGCGCTACTGCGCGCCGCCGCCTGCTCTGCTCGGGGCACTGCGTTTGCAAACCCAGTTCGACGCGGATGACGAAACGGCGGAAGCGCACGAGATGTCGCGGTATCAGAACGATCTGGTCGATCGGCTGATTGCGTCGGCGTGCGTGGCGGCAATGCTGAGCGCCACACCGAGCGATGCCACTCCGAAGGTTTCGCGCGAGCAACGGGTCAATGAAATCAAGGCGTATCTTGACGTCATGCTGGCGGAGCGGATCCATATCGACACCATCGCTTCGGAATTCGCGATATCGCGACGTCATCTCACCCGGATCTTCCGCGAGGAGACCGGCGAAAGCCTCACCGATTATCAGCTCCGGCAACGTGTGATGCGCGCGCGTTCGCTCTTGAACGTTCCCGGCACGACGGTGCTGTCGGCAGCCCTGAGCGTGGGGATCGAATCGCCGTCCTACCTGGCAAGGCTATTCAACAAGTTCGGTCTGCCTTCCCCGCGCGAGCTGAAGGCATCCAGTACTCGATGCAACTGACGCCTCTTTACTTCCGACTTCTGTCGCCCCCATCGGACTCGGACCACTCATCCGGTAAATCCTGCCGTACCTGACCGCTCGCGACATGCTTGCTGTCGGAGGTTTGGACGCTGCCGTGTCGTCACACGGCGTGCGGCACAAGCCCACACGGCAACTGTTCAATTTCCGCACACCGAATCGCCTCCCCCCGCCCGTCCGTGCGGGCGCGACGGATGGGAAAAAACCCGGATACCCTCATTTCACCGCCGTCGCCTACCCTCGCGCGCATGCCGGTCGATGCCCAAGCAACGATCCGGCCGATCCGAATTCCACAGGAGCGCAAATGGATAGCAGCACCACCACCGCACTGTTCGACACCGACATCTGGCGCGGCAAGATTTTCACCGGCCGCTGGCTCGCAAGCCAGCACGCGGCCGACGTGATCGAACCGGCAACCGGCGACACGCTCGGCCGCATCGGTCTCGCCGACGGCGCGGCCATCGCCGAAGCATCGGCCACCGCACACCGCACCCAGCCCGCCTGGTTCGCGCTGCCCTACGACGAGCGCGCGGCGGTCCTGCGCCGCGCGGCGGCCGTCGCCGAAACGCACTTCGATTCGATCGTCGACTGGCTCGTGCGCGAAAGCGGCTCAACCCGCGCGAAGGCAGCGTTCGAAACGTCCGTCACGATCAAGGCGCTGCACGAAGCAGCCGGGCTGCCGTCGCGCGCGGCCGGCGAAGTATTGCCGTCGGCGGCCGGCCGGTTGTCGCTCGCGCGCCGCCGTCCGCGCGGCGTGGTCGGCGTGATCTCGCCGTTCAACTTCCCGCTGTACCTCGCGATACGCGCGGTCGCGCCGGCGCTCGCGCTCGGCAACGCGGTCGTGCTGAAGCCCGATCCGCGTACCGCCGTGTGCGGCGGCGTCGCGATCGCCCGCGTGTTCGAGCTCGCCGGCTTGCCCGAAGGCGTGCTGCACGTGCTGCCCGGCGATGGCGCGGCCGGCGCGGCGCTGGTCGCCGATCCGCACGTCGCGATGATCCAGTTCACCGGCTCCACCGCGGCCGGGCGCAAGGTTGGCGAAGCGGCGGGCCGCCACCTGAAGAAGGTATCGCTCGAACTCGGCGGCAAGAATTCGCTGATCGTGCTCGACGATGCCGATCTCGACCGCGCGGTCGCGAACACCGCCTGGGGCGCGTATCTGCACCAGGGCCAGATCTGCATGGCGACCGGCCGCGTGCTCGTGCAGCGCCCGATTCACGACCGCTTCGTCGCGAAGCTCGTCGAGAAGGCGCAAAGCCTGCGCGTCGGCGACCCTGCCATCGGCGACGTCGGCCTCGGCCCGCTGATCAACGCCGCGCAACGCGACCATGCGGCGAGCGTGGTCGACGCGGCGCGCCGCGCGGGCGCGCGGGTCGAGACGGGCGGCAATCATCGTGGCCTGTTCTTCGAGCCGACCGTGCTGAGCGGCGTCGCGCCGGGCAATCCGGCATTCGACGAGGAGATTTTCGGGCCGGTCGCGATCGTCGTGCCGTTCGATACCGACGAAGACGCGATCGCGCTCGCCAATCAAACCGAATACGGACTGTCGATGGCGATCCTGTCGGCCGACGTCGGCCGCGCGCTGAGGATCGGCGAGCAGTTGAACACCGGGCTGTTGCACATCAACGACCAGACGGTCAACGACGAAGTGATCAATCCGTTCGGCGGCGTCGGTGCATCGGGCAACGGCACGAGCATCGGCGGTGCGGCAAACTGGGAGGAATTCACGCAGTGGCAGTGGCTGACGATCAAGGGCGAAGCGCCGCTGTATCCGATTTGACGAGGAGACCGACATGTACACCGACAACGATACACGCGCCGTCACCGCGGCCATCGCCCGCGCCGCCGGCGCACCCTTCTCGATCGAGGCGGCCCGCATCCGCGCGCCGCGCGGCGACGAGGTACGGGTGCGCGTCGTCGCGACCGGCTTGTGCCATACCGACCTGATCGTGCGCGACCAGTACTACCCGGTGCCGCTGCCGGCCGTGCTCGGTCATGAAGGCGCCGGCGTGGTCGACGCGGTCGGCCCGAACGTGAAGACGCTCGCCGCCGGCGATCACGTCGTGCTGACCTACGGCGCGTGCGGCCATTGCGCGTCGTGCGTCGGCGGTCACGGCGCGTATTGCCGGCAGTTCTTCGCGCTGAATTTCGGCGGCGCCGACGCGGACGGGCAGACGGCCATCCGCGACGAAGCCGGTCAACCGCTGCACGATCATTTCTTCGCGCAATCGTCGTTCGCGAGCTACGCGCTCGCCCGCGAGAACAACGCGATCAAGGTGCCGAAGGAAGCGCCGCTCGAACTGCTCGGCCCGCTCGGCTGCGGGATCCAGACCGGCGCGGGCGCGGTGATCAACTCGCTCGCGGTGCGCCCGGGCAGCAGCTTCGCGAGCTTCGGCGCGGGGGCGGTCGGCATGAGCGCCGTGATGGCCGCACGCATCGCGGGCGCGACGACGATCATCGCGGTCGACATCGTACCGTCGCGGCTGGCGCTGGCGCTGGAGCTCGGCGCAACGCACGCGGTCAACAGCCGGGAAGTCGACGTGGTCGACGCGATCCGCGAGATCACCGGCGGCGGCGTCGACTACGCGCTCGAATCGACCGGGCTGCCGGCCGTGCTGTCGCAAGGAATCGACGCGCTCGGCTCGCGCGGCACGATGGGCGTGGTCGGCGCGCCGAAGCTCGGCACCAAGGCCGAATTCGACGTGAACAGCCTGCTGCTCGGCGGTCACACGATTCGCGGCATCGTCGAAGGCGACAGCGTGCCGCAGACGTTCATTCCGCAGCTCGTGCAGCTGTATCTGCAAGGGCGGTTTCCGTTCGACCGGCTGGTGAAGTTCTATCCGCTCGATCAGATCAACCAGGCGGCGGAAGACAGCAGCAAGGGGATCACGCTCAAGCCGATCCTGCGGTTGCCGCACTGAGCGCGCGGGCGCCCCACGTGCCGCCGACGCGTCGCGGCGGCACGTGGGGCGCCCTCGGGGAAGGCAAATGCCGCATTCCGGGCACCGCGCTATATTACGCATTCGCTCGACACGCCGGCGCGGCACGCGCGCCCGGACCTTCGACCCACATGGAGCGCAGCGTGAACATGGCCCCCGAATCCCCTGCACGACCGGTCGACCTCGACCGGCTCCGCGCCCGCTTCGCCGCGGGCGAGCCGCTGCCGGAAACGGCGTTGCCAGCCAGCGTCGCGCGCTCGTGGCTGCGCTCGCGCGACGCCGGGCTCCGGCCGTGGCAAACCGCCCGCTATGAAATGCAGCGCGAGCCCGACGAATCGCGCGCGGATCGGCGGCTCCATCGCTGCGTCGCGCAGGAAATCGAGCCGCTGTGGGCCGCATTCGGCGGCACCGAATGGACGATCATGTGCGTCAATCCGCACGGCACGATCGTCCATGCGCGGCGCAGCCCGCAATGCGACGACGCGCTGCTGACGCCGATCGTCGCCGGGCGTCGGATCGTCGAGCCGAACATCGGCACGACCGCGCCGAGCTGCGTGATTCACGACGGTAGCGAAGCCATCGTCACGGGCGCGCAGCATTATCTCGACGCGTTCTCGCGGGTGTTCTGTCTCGCGGTGCCGCTGGTCGGCTTCGACGGCGAAGTGATCGGCGCGCTCGATATCACCGGCATCGGCAGGCGCAACGTCGCGCAACTGCGCGAACCGTTCCGGCACGCGTCGCTCGCCGCCGAGCAGCGGCTCTATGCGATGCTGCGCGACTGCCATCTGTTGCAGGTGCAATTCGATCCGCGCTGGCTCGGCACGCCGCTCGCCGGCGTCATTGCGCTCGACGAAGCGGGCCGCGTGCGCGCGGTGAGCCGCCTGGCACGTCAGATGCTCGACCTCGCGCCTGCCGGGCCGGTGGCGCCGCATGACCTGCGGCAACTGCTTCCGGGCGCGACACCCGCGCAGCAGCGTCGTTTGCTGACACCGGCGCGCACGCCACAGCGGATCGCGCGCGACGATGGTAGCCACGTATGGGTGCGCACCGTGCGTGCGCCGCTCGATCGCGCGGCCGCAACGCGCGACGCCGATGTGCTCGCCGGCGCGGAGGACGTGGGCAACGCGGCGCCGGCCGGCCGCCCTCACGCCAACGCCAGCCTGCACGAACAATCGCTCGATGCGATCCGGCGCGCGCTCGACGAGCACGACGGCAACGTGTCGGCGGCCGCGCGGCAACTCGGCATTTCACGCACGACGCTGTACGCGAAACTTCGGCAGTGCGATGCGGCGGGGCTCGGGCACGACGCGTCGCGTTGACGACGCGGGATGAAGCCGGTCGCGTGGCCATGGCGTCTGGGGTCTGTTCATGCTGACAACGGGCTTGCGCTGCCCCTGAAGGCCAATACTTGTTTGGCTCATTCCCATCGTCTCGTGTAGTCGCAGCCCGTCATTCGCGTGTCGACACGCACCATTGTCGATAACGGTGCGCCCGACACGCCGACCGCGCTCGACGCATGTCGCGAGCCGGAATCGCGAAGCGTCTGCGGCCGGGACACGCGCCGTCGAAGGTCGCCGGCGATCGTCACGTCGCACTCGGGCGCGGATTGAAATACGCCCGTGCCCTGTCCACGTCAATGCGACTCAGAAGCGGTATCCGACCAAAAGGATGCCGCGAATTCACTGCTCTCGTTCCGTGCGTCGCCTCATGACGATTCGACGATTCATGGGTTCCGTCGATGTTGCGGTATCCGTATCGTTCACGGATTCGTCAGACTTATCGGCCGATGGGCGCGTGATTTTTCGGTGGCGAAATAACGGCGAGAAATATTGCGTTGGTTTCAAACCACTTTGAGTCCGGCGGTTTTTGTAATGGCATACTCAAGCCTGGGCGCTGCGCAGAGGCGTTGTCACTTCCAGAGGCATGACGGCGCAAAGAATGTGCGCTTCTTCACGTGCGGTTTTCGTGCACGGTTTCGTGCGCTAACGCCATTCGTCCAGGAATCAGTTTCACATGAACTACAGTTCACCGATCGGTGGCTCCCCCACGAGACGCGATGTCGACGACGAACGCACGCGCTCGCGCGCGGCGTGGTTGACGAGTGAATTCCGCGCGAGCTACGCGTGGCTGAAGTCGAAACTGCAAAGGCGCGTCGGCTCGCCGGCGGATGCGGAAGATCTCGCGTCGTCGTCGTTCGCCGAACTGGCGGATGTGCAGGACCTGACAGCCGTGCGCGATGCCCGCGCCTTTCTCACGGTCATCGCACAGCGCCTCACCTACGAGATGTGGCGCCGCCGCGACCTGGAACGCGCGTACCTCGAAACGCTCGTCCATCGGGAAGAAGCCGTCACGCCGTCGGCGGAAAGCATGGCGGAAGTGACGCAGGCGCTCTTGCTCGTGGATCAGGCGTTGAACGGGCTGTCACCCAACGCGAAAAGCGCGTTCGTGATGAGTCAGATCGACGGCCTCACGCATGCTGAAATCGCCGAGCGGCTCGGCGTGTCGGTGAGCATGGTGCGCAAATATATTGCGCAGGCGCTGACGCAGTGCTATCTGATGGCATGAGGCGGCTGCGCCCGCGTCGGCGCTCGGCTGCCGGCTGACGTCCTGCCGTGCCGTTCGTGGTCGCGGACGCGCCGCTTTCACTGCGCCGCATCGGGTCGCTCCAGTTTCCGCGCGACGATGTCGATCACCCGGACGGGCGCTGTCTCGAGTTGCGAGTCGTGATCCGTCACGAGCGCCGCGAACGCGCAAAAGGCGGCCGGATCGAATCCGTAGCGGCCTTCCTCTCCCGATTCATAGGCATTGCCGGCGATGCGTTCGTATTCGTCGGACGGATGCAGATATTGCCCGCCGTAGCCGAGCTCGCGCAGCATCGCGGCCGCCATCGCCACGCGCAACAGGATGCGTAGCGCGGTCAGCGAGCCGGCGCCGGCGCGCAGCGCTTCCAGTTGAAGGTGATACTCCAGTGAAAGCGCATCCCGAATGGCCTTCGGTAACGGCAGAAGTTCCGTCTTGTCCGCCCGCGACCGGACTCTCGACTGGTCGAGACGCTGTGCCCATCCTCTCATCCTCGGCTCGCCGTCCGTCCGCACGCATTCGTCATGCCGTTCCGCCCACCGTCATGTCGTCCACGCGAACGGTAGGCTGCCCCACGCTCACCGGCACCGACTGGCCAGCCTTGCCGCACACGGCGCGGCCCGTGTCGAGCTCGAGGTTGTTGCCGACCATGCTGATCTTCTGGATCGTCTCCAGCCCGTTGCCGGTGATCGTCGCGCCTTTCACCGGCGCGCAGAGCTTGCCGTTTTCGATCAGGAATGCTTCCGACGCCTCGAACACGAACTGCCCGCTCGTGATGTCGACCTGCCCGCCCTCGAGCCCCGCCACGTATATCCCGCGCTTCACCGACGCAATGATCTCCTCGTGCTCGCGATCGCCGTTGAGCATGAACGTGTTGGTCATGCGCGGCATCGGCAACACCGCATAACCCTCGCGGCGACCATTGCCCGTCGGCCGCATGTTCATCAGCCGCGCGTTGAGCGAGTCCTGCATGCAGCCGCGCAACACGCCGTCCTCGATCAACACCGTGCGTTGCGTCGGACAGCCCTCGTCGTCAATATTGAGCGAACCGCGGCGGCCTTCGAGCGTGCCGTCGTCGACAATGGTGACGTTGCGCGCCGCCACTCGCTCGCCGGTGCGGCCCGCGAACACCGACGTCTTGCGCCGCATGCCGTCGGCCTCGAGACCATGGCCCACGGCTTCGTGCAACAGCACGCCGTTCCAGCCCGGCCCGACGACGACGGTCATCGTTCCCGCCGGCGCGGGCCGTGCATCGAGTTTCGTCAGCGCGGCTTCGACGCGGTCGTACACCAGCGTGCGGAGGTCGTCGTCCGACCACGAAGCGAGCCCGTAGCGGCCGCCGATCCCGCCGCTCGCGCTTTCGACCCGGTCGCCCGATTTGACCCGGACGTTGATCGCCAGTCGCAGCATGGGTCGCACGTCGCCGACGCTGAGCCCGTCGCAACGCGCGATCCACACCGTCTCGTGCGTCGCGGCAAGCATGGCGTTGACCTCGACCACGCGCCGATCCTTCGAACGCGCCAGTTCGTCGACGCGCTTGAGCAGCGCGAGTTTCCGCTCCGCGCCGATCGCACCAAGCGGCGCTCGCGGAAGATAGATCGATCGCGCCGCCGCGGAACCGGCGGGTTCGCCGCGCGGCGTTACGCGGGAGAGAACCTCCGGTCCCGAACGAATCTGCCGCGCGATCGTGCGCAACGCGTCCGCCCCGATTCGTTGCGAACTCGCGAACGTCGTCTCCTCGCCGTTCAGCACGCGAATGCCGAATCCCGAATCGCACTGCCAGGCGCCGCCCCGCACGGCGCCGCCTTCGAGCGACCACGATTCGGCGATCGACTCCTTCAGATAGATGTCGGCGAAGTCGCCGGACTGCCCGAGCGCGCTGTTCAGCGCGGCGAACAAGTGCGTTTCGTCGATGCCGTGTTCGTCGAGCAGCCCCGCATACGCCGCGCGACGCACGTCGTCGAGCGAGGGGCCGCTGGTGTGGGTCAGGGTTTCGTTCGTGTCCAGCATAGTGTCGTACCGGTATGTGACAGGAAAGGATGGCCGCGCGCACCGCGCACGTCAGCTGCCGCCGATTATCATTTCATCGATCAACCACGAACCCGTGCGGAAGCTTCCTCTGGTCACGGTGTCGGCCCCCACGGCGAGCAGGCCGGAAAACATCGCATTCAGATTCGACGCGATCGTGATGCCGGTGACCGGAAAACGGATCTGGCTGTTCTCCACCCAGAACCCCTTCGCGGCACGCGAGAAATCGCCGGTCAGCCGGTTCACGCCGCCGCCCGCCATCTCGGTGACGAACAAGCCGCGATCGAGCCTTTCCAGCATCGCGTCGATCCCGTCCGAGTTCGCGGTTTTCGCACTGCGCACTTCGAGGTTGTGCGGGCCCCAGCCATTGCCGGTCGGCGCCATGCCGAGACGCCGGGCTGCGTACAAGCCAAGAAAATAGCCGCGCAACACGCCTGACTCGACAACCGATCGTCGGGACACGGCAACACCGTCGGAGTCGAAGCAGCGACTCGCCATTCCCCTGGAGACGAATGGATCTTCGTACAACTGAATGTGATCGGTAAAGACTGGGGTACCGAGACGGTGAGTCAGGTACGAGCCCGTCCGATAAAGCGCATCGCCGGATGCCGCGTTGACGAACTCGCCGAGCAGCGACATCGCGGCCATCGGCTCGAACAACACGGGGCAACGCTGCGTTTCAATCTGCGTGCCGCCCAGCAGCGCGAGCGCGCGCGTCGCGGCTTGCGTGCCGATCCGTGCGGGTGCGTCGAGATCGGCATAGGCGCGCGCGCCGTCGCTCCAGAATCCCATCTGTTTCTCGCCGGTGCCTGCCGCGACAGGCATGCACGACAAAAAATGCGTGGACCACGGCACGCTGTGCCCAAACCCCTCGCTGGTCGCGAGCAGCGATAATCCCGCGGAAGTCCCGACGCTGGCACCGTTGGTCGTCACGATGGCCGGGCTCGTGGAGAACGCGGCCTCTTCCGCGCGACGGGCGTCGTCGAGCATGTCATCGAGCGATAGATCGAGCGGATGATACAAGTCCAGATCGATGAAGTCCCTGGCGAGCAAGTCCGCCTGAGCCAGGCCGGCAGCGGCATCGACGTCCGTGACAGACGCGATGTCGATGGCGGCCGCCACCGCGCCGGCAAGGCCGTCGGCGGACAAATCGGACGAGGTCGTCGCGCCGCGCCGGCCATTGCGATAGACCACGAGCGAGACAGATGAAGACAGTCGAAGACTCCGTTCGGTCGGCATCCGGTTGCGCACGGTAGCTGTCCGCGATTCGACGTGATCGATCTCGACACGGACGCCGTCGGCCCCTGCCCGTCGTGCCAGATCGAGCGCACATTCGGCCGCCGCCTCCAGGCCGGATTTCACGTCGCGCCACTGCGTACCGCCGTCATGCATGGAATCACTCCGAGTGTTGAATTGCCGCGTGCCCCACGCGCCTGCCCGTCTGCCAAGACGTTTTCGCGTCATGTCGAGCGGGAGCACATTGGAAACAGTCTATAGAGCGCGATCGGATTTTTTTACGAAAGAAATCACCGTCTCGCGGATTCGTGGAATCGTTTTGCGCGCACGCCGGCGTATCCGGAATTTACGTTCGACGCACGCCTTTTCTCAGATGACTTACGCGCAGCGCTGCGTGATCGCGATCAAACGATCGCCGATGCGCGTGCCGACCTCTTTCATGGCCTGCGTGCCCTCGCCGTAGTGAGACCGAAACCGCGCGACGAGTTCAGCATCCACCAGCCCGATTCGCTCGAGGGTCTTGTCGCCTTGCGAAGCCTCTTCGCCGCGCTCCACCGCGCGATTCGACGTTTCTTCCGCGAGCTGCATGAAGCGTCGGTCGTCATCGCGCGTCCAGTTGCAGGCCGCGCGCAACAACTCCCAATGCGCGCCCGCAAGGCCGAATATGAAATCGGTGACGATCGCAGCGTCGCCGAACGGCTGAGCGACCAACACGAGAAGCCGTGTCGCCAACGCGTGCGCGGCGCCGGCCGGGGTGGTATCGGCTTTCGCGAGCGCCTGCTTGATCGCGGCCAGTTCCAGGTCCAGGGGCCCTTCCGCCCGAGCGGGGTCATGCTGCGCGGCCAGCCGGTCGCGAATCGACAGCAACGCCGCATCGCCGCCGATCAACTCGGTCATCTCGCGGCCAGACAGCAGATCCGTGACCAGCATTTGCGGCAGCCGCGAGAGATTCGCCCCCACCGGAACGGCGTCAAGCCACTTCGCGACGAACTCCGCGCCGTTCAGATGGGTGCTGCGATAGCTCGACAGCGATTCCACCACGGCCAGCACGTTGGCCGGAATACCCAGCATTCTTGCGCAATCGTCCACGTCCGCGGTGTTGCAGACGAACTGAATGGCGCTGCCGATTTCGCCGTCCCACATCGCTTCCGAAGGCGCGGCCCGCTTGCGATCCACCCATGCGCGCAACGCGCCAAGGCGCTCCGCCTTGAGCGTGGCATTGCCGCCGAATGCGTTCGGTACAACGGCGATTGCCGCCGGCAACGGCGTCACGGAACCGAGGTGATTGTCGATGAAGCCGGCCAGTTGCGTGGCGGAGCGATTGCCGACCACGCGTCCGAGTTCCTTGCCGCCGTGCAGCAGGATCAGCGTCGGAATACCGCGAACACCGAATCGTTCGCGCACGCCTGCATTCTCGTCCACGTCGATCTTCACGAACGCCACGTTACCTTGAAACTGCTCGCTCAATTTCGACAACGTCGGCGCGAGCGCCTTGCACGGACCGCACCACGGCGCCCAGAAGTCGACCAGTACGGGCAGCGGGTTGTTGATCACGTCGGCTTCGATTGTTTCCAGCGTCACTGCTTTCAGATTGCTCATGAATCGACCTTGTCCTGTTTCGTTTGTTGGCACGCCGCACAGTGTTCTAATGCACGGCATCGGTTGGGATCGTGGCGCTCAGCACAGTGGCGTTCCGACGGATGCGCGACTGCCGGCGTGTGCGCCCTCCGTTTCGTCGGCCGCATCCTGTCGTGCTTCCGGTGCCGCCGGTGCGGGAAAATCGACCGTCGTGTCGTGAAACGCCAGCAGTTCCTTGCGATGCGCGACGCTGACGACCGTGGCCTGAGGCAAACGCTCGATTAGCAAACCGTAAAGTTCCTTCTCGCTTTGGCTATCAAGTGCGGACGTGCATTCGTCGAGGAACACCGTGGAAGGTTTGGCGAGCAGTACGCGTGCAAATGCCACGCGCTGTTGCTCGCCGCCGGAAAGCCGTGTGCTCCAGCGGTCCTCGACATGGAGCAAGCGCGCATAGGCCGACAATCCGCACGCGTGCAGCAGTGCCTCGCATTCGCTGTCCGGGTACGCCGAAGCGTCGCGCGGATAGGTCACGGCCGCCTTCAGCGAGCCCGGCGGGATATAGCTGCGTTGCGGCAAGAAGAACGTGCCGGCCGCCGGACGCACGATCGTGCCTTCGCCGTAGGGCCATAGGCCGGCCAGCGCGCGCAGTAACGTGCTTTTCCCGCACCCCGAGCGACCGCGTACGAGGCAACGCTGGCCGGCCAGGAGCACGAAGTCGGGCACGCGCGACAGTGTGTCGCCCGACGCGTCGCGCAAGACGAGCCCGCTCGCGGCGACCGCTCCAGTGCGGCTTTCGTCCAGCGCGATTTCCTGTCGCGGCTCATGCTCGGTCACGTGCAGGAATTCGCGCAAACGGTTGGCCTCCGCACGCCACGACGTAAATCCTGGATACACTTGCGGAAAAAATGCCAGCGCCCCCGTGACGGAATGAAATGCGCCGTTCGATTTCATCAGCCCGCCGAGCGTCAGCCCGCCCGACATCAGTTGCGGCAGCACCAGCAAGGTCGGAATGACCGAACTGACCTGACCGACGATATTGGTGAAGAACAAGAGGCGCGTATTCACCCACAGCGTCGCGTAGAGATTCGATACCACGAAGCGAAACGATGCCTGCAGACGCCCATGCTCGGACGTTTGCCCCTGAAAGAACGCGATCTGTTCCGCGAATTCACGCACACCCACCATCAGCACGCGAAAATCGCCCTCGACACGATGCTGTCTGGCCGTCAGCGTGATGAGCCTGCGGCCCAGATAATGCGTCGCCGCGAAAATGACGCCGGTGTAGGCAAATGCGGCGAACACCAGATAACCGTGCAATACGTACGACGATCCGCCGATATGCATCTGAAACGGGCCGCCCATGCGCCACAGCACGACGCTGAACGACACGACGCTGACCGGTACCGAAAGAAACCCGAGACCCAGCAGCAGCGTGCCGTCGACGAACAGCTTCACGTCTTCAGCGATACGCTGATCGACGTTCTCGAGTTCCCGGTCGCGTTCGATCCGATAATAGTTGTTGCGTGCGAGCCATTTTTCGGCGAGCCACGTCGTGAGCCACCGGCGCCAGCGAATCTGCACGATTTGCTGCAGCACCACCCCGGTAATCTGCACGACCGCGCCGGCCATTGCCACGAGCAGGAAACGCACGAGCAGCTCCGGCAGCATCTTGAATCGGGAAGCGCCGATCGCATCGTAGAACGTGCCGGTCCAGTTGTTGTTCCACAGCATCACGTACGTCGTGGCCCAACTCGACCCGATCACGAGCACCAGCAATATCAGCGAGAACACGCCTTCGCGCGTACGCCAGTAAGGGAACAGCAGTCGCCATACGGACGGAAAATGGCGGCGCGCTTCAGCGTCTTCCGCGCGGTCCATTGGAGAAGCGCCGTTCACCGTCATGGGTGCGCCTCGGGCGGTTGCATCACGAAGTTGATCTTGTTGAGGCCGCCGCCCTGAAGCGCCGCGAGAATGGTCGCGACCTTGCCGTACTCGACGTGCTGATCCGCGTTGATGTTGACCGCCGGCGGCTCGGCCTGCGCCGCGGCCTCGGCCACGCGCGCCTTCAACGCATCCGCGTCAACCGGCTGCTTGTTCCACAGCACCGTCTTGTCCGCCGTGATCGACAAATCGATGTCCTGCGTTTTCGACACGGCCGGCTGCGCCGCCGCCTGCGGAAGATCGACCTTCACCGCCTTGTTGATGACGGGCAGCGTCACGATGAAGATGATCAGCAACACCAGCATCACGTCGATCAGCGGCGTCATGTTGATGTCGTTCATGACGCCTTCGTCGCCGCCGCCATCGGTAATCATTGACATGACGGGCTCCTTCAGGCGGCCAGGTTGGGCGTCGCGCGCTTGGTCGCGACCGGTGCGCCAACCGGCCGGCTGGCGTCGGCACGGGCCTTCGCGCCGGTGACGAAATACACGTGCAGCTCATGCGCGAAGCGGTTCAGCCGATGGCTCACGCGCTTGTTGCCGCGGTTCACGTAGTTGAAGCCGAGCACCGCCGGAATGGCGACGAACAGCCCGATCGCCGTCATCACGAGCGACTCGCCCACCGGGCCGGCAACGTGATCGAGGCTGGCCTGACCCGACATGCCGATCGCCATGAGTGCGTGATAGATGCCCCAGACGGTACCGAACAGCCCCACGAACGGCGCGGTGCTGCCGATCGAGCCCAGCACGGCCAGGCCGTTCTGCAGGCGCGCGACTTCGTCGTCGAATGCGTTGCGCAGCCCGCGCGCCACCCATTCGCTCGCGCTCAGGCTGCCCTGCATCGACGGTTCATTGCCCGCATGCTGTTCATTCGCTTCGCGCCCGGCAAGCACCAGCGCACGATAAGGATTGTCACCGCGCTCGCCCAGCGCCGCGATGCCGTCGCTGATCGACGCACTGGACCAGAAACCCGTTTGCGCGCGCTTGCCGAACGATTCGAGACGCCGATTGGAAAATCCTTTCGTCAGTATCACGAACCATGATACGACGGACATGCCGATCAGGAAAACGAAGATGAAGCGGGTGACGAAGTCGCCCTGTTGCCAGACGTTGGCGATGCCATACTGTTCCATGTGTTGCTCCGATTGGTGCGGGTTCAGTCGTTCAGGTTGAATGCGATGGGTTGGGAAGCTTCGACCGAGCGCGCGATGCCCGCGGTCTCGTACGGATGACAGCGGCCGGCGCGGATTGCCGCGACGGCGGCCGCGTCGAGCAGCGGCGAGCCGCTGCTCTGCGCCACGCGCGCGGACGTCACCGCGCCGTCGGTGCCGATGCTCAGATGCACGACTACGGTGCCCTCCTGTTGCAGCCGGCGCGCTTTCGCCGGGTAGTCGGGTCGCGGCATCTGGCATCCCAACTGCTTCAACTCGCCCGCGCTGATTTGCTTCGGCGCGTCCAGCAGGTTCGGCCCCGGCGCGGGTTGCGCGACAGGCTGTGCCGGCGCCGCTTCAGGTGCGGGATGCGGCGCGGGCGCCGGCGCGACCGGCCGCGTTTCGGCGGGTTTCGGCGCCTCCTGGGGCGCCGCTTCCACCGTGCGCGGGCTCGGCGCGTGCGATGCCAGCACGTGCGCCTTTTCCGGCTTCGCCGGCGCCACCGGTTTCGGTGGCTCGGTGCGCGGCTTCGGCGGCGCAGGCGGGATTGGCGCTGGCCGCGGCGCCGGCGCGGCGACCAGTTGCACCTGCACCGTGCCGCCCGCTGGACGTCCCGCCTCGAGCCTGAGCGTCACCGCGCTTTGGTGGACCGCGACGTACAGCCCCAGCAGCACCCCTGCGGCACACGCGATGCGGCGTGTGCGCGCATAAGGCGCCTGGGACGTGTTCTCGCGCACGGCGATGTCGTCCCACGGGCGGGCGGGCAAGGAATCAGAAGTCATAGGTTCCGGTCAGCATGACCGTCCGCTCCGGACCCATCGGAATCATGGAGGCCGACGTGCTGCTGTAGTAGAGCTTGCGGTTGAACACGTTCTTGATCGAAAGATTCAAGCCGTACCCCTTCTTCCGATAGAACACGCCGAGATCCGTCTCCACCTGGCTGGGGATGCGGTACGCCGAGCCCGAGCCGATGTACTGCCCGCTCGCGAAGAAGAGCCCCGCGCCGACCCCGAAACCCTGGAGCTTTTCGGTCTGGAAGTTGTAGGTCGCCCACAGGCTGGCGCTGTTCTTGGGCAGGTTCACCGCCAGCTTGGTGTCCGGGGGCTGCACGAAGTCGTTGTACGTATAGCTGCCCACCACATTGACGCCAGGCAGCGGCTGCCCGGTAATCTCCGCTTCGAATCCGCGGCTCACGGCGCCGCCGGCAGGAAGATAGAAGCCGCGATGGGCCGGATCGGCAACGTCGTAATTGCTGAACGAGGTGCGGTAAGCCGAGGTCGTGATGGCCAGCTTGTCGTCCAGCAGGTTGAACTTCATGCCCACTTCGACTTGCTGGCTGATTTGCGGGGGGAGCACACCGCCACCGAATTGAAGCGCCGTGCCCGGTTGGAAGCCGCGGTTGTAGCTCGCGTAGGCCGAAACCTCGGAGGTCAGTTCATAGAGCAGGCCGAGGCTCGGGCTATAGGCGTTCTGATGGCTTCCCGCCGGGGGGTTACCGGCGTAGGTCGCATGTGTCAGATAGGTATCCCGGCGCACGGACGCGAGCGCATGGAAATTCTTATAGGAAAACTGATCTTGTAGATATAAACCGGTTTGAGTGAAGTAGGTCGTGTTATTCGGCATCACGTTTCCGGTGTCGGGAGACGGAAGCGTAAATGAGCCGAAGACATTCGGAATGGAAATGAATTTCGATGTCGTGGTGTCAGACTGATGCTGGCTGTAGCGCAGAACGTCCCAGCCCGCAATCACCGTATTTTTCACAGCGCCGATATCGAACTTGGCTCGCAGGTAATTCTGGAAGCTCCAACTGTAGAAATCCGAGACCGAATCGAAGTTGTGGAACAACGTGCCGTTGGTCGCCGAGAGCGGCGTCGCCGTTGTCCAGGCTTGCTGCGTTTGTTGGGTCCGCGTATAGGAACCCTTGCTCACGAAGGTCAGCGCCGTGCCGAGCTTTTGTTCGAGGTGAATGAAAATATTGTCCGTTTGCGCGCCGAAATGGTCGGACGGCGTGCCCAGCGGCCTGTCGATATAGTTTCGATAGATGTCGCCCTTGGCATAGCCGACGGTGAATGGCGGAACCGGCTCGCGATTGACCGTGCGCTCATATCCGACCGTTACATCCGTGGTCGAGTCCTTCCATTGCAGGGTCGGTGCGAAGTAGAAATTTCTCTCGCCGTCATATCCCATCGAATTCTGGCCGACCCGTTCACCCGAGATGATGAAGCGATACCGAAGCTTCTTGTCGGCGGTGATGGCGCCCGTGCTGTCCAGCGCGATCTGCTCGTCGCCGTAGGAACCGTAGCCCACCTGGATTTCGTGAAACGGTTCGGCCTGCGGCGTTTTCTTGACGAGATTGATGACGCCTCCCGGCGGACTGTTGCCATTCACGATGGCCGAGGGCCCCTTGACCACTTCCACGCTCGAGATGGCGATCGTCGGCGTAACGTTGGGGGCCGTCCCGACAGTCGCCAATCCATCCGATGTGAGGTTTTGCGCTACAAACCCGCGAATCGTGTAACTCGGCACACCGAGCGGCCCAGGCCGCGTGACGACACCGGAAGCATTCCTCAGCACGTCGGAGAGCGACTGAGCGGCCTGGCTCTGGATCACCGCCGCGTTGATGACGCTGACCGATTTCGGCGTCTGGCTCAGCGGTACATCCGATCGCGCATAGGTGGACGACGATTCCGCGACGAAGCCGGTGCCGCCGGAGTCCCGGCTGGCTGCCACGCTGATGAGCGGAAGCGTGGTGTCGACAGGCCCCGCGGAGACTGCCGCCGCCGACGCCGCAACGGGCGCCGCCGCGGTCGGCTTCGCAACCGCCTTCTGAATGGTCAGACCACCGCTGCCCGTGGCGACGAGGTCGAGGCCGGTGCCTCGGAGCGCTTGTCGAATCGCGGCCTCGGCGGTGTAGCTGCCCTCAACGGGCGACGATTTCAACGATTGCACGAGGCCCGCGTCGTAGCTCAACCTCACGTTGGCCGCCTGCGCGATTTCGACCAGCGTACGGTCCAACGGACCGCTCGCGAGATGCCATGACTGCTGGGCAGTCTGTTGTGCATGCGCCGACGCCGCGATGAAAACCTGTGCAACGGCGACCGCGACGGCAACCCCTGATGCCTGGCTCGAGATCGCCCGGCGTGTTCTGATGTTGAGCTTCACGTTTGAACCGCTCCCTTGTCGAATGTATTGGCTCTTCGTCCGTTCTTTCAGTATTCCTACGCGTAATCGCGTCATCATCGTGTCGCAAAGTACCGTCATGCTTCAAATCGGGCTTCAGTCAGCCTCTTGCCCGAATGCGTCATCGATGAAACAAGTCTATCGTCCGGGCCTGGAATGTTTTTTTGAAACAATTCGCTTGCGCCGCCCGTTTTGGAATTCCATTCCGCGGTTTCCGCCGCGCCGGTGAAATTCCGTCCTTCTCCGTCCCTATCGATAAACTGCTCGGCCCACGCGGTCACAGCATGTAATCGAGCGGTAATACGGTGGTCTGCTTAATGGTCTCCATCGAGAAGCTGGAACTGACGTCGAAGATGTCGACCGCGCCGATCAAACGCCTGTATACGCTGTCGTACGCGTCGATATGCGGCACCACCACCTTGAGCATGTAGTCGATGTGCCCGCTCATGCGATGGACTTCCACCACCTCGGGAATCGTCGCCACCACGTCACAGAAACGCCGCAACCATGCGGTGGTATGTTCCGCGGTCTTGATTTCCACCAGCACGGTCACGCCCACGTTGAGCTTCTTCGCATCCAGAAGCGCCACGCGACGCGCGATCACGCCGTCCTGCTCGAGCTTCTGAATGCGTCGCCAGCATGGCGTCGTCGAAAGGTTCACTCGGTCGGCAATCTCGGCCACCGAGAGCGTGCTGTCCTGCTGCAGCACGGACAATATGGCCTTGTCGATAGCGTCGAACACACTTCCTCCACTCGAGTGCACGGGTTGATGTCGAGCGATTCGATGCGCTCTTGACTACCTTGTGCAACGAGCGGCGAAAAGTGACACCGCAAATCGAAAAAATCTGGAGGGGGGACGGGAGGGGCTGCCCGCGGTTTCAGGCAGGTGTGGCGACGGCGAGCATCTTGCCGTACAGATTCAGGGAAAACCCGAGGCTTTCGGCCAGTTGCCGGAGGGCGGCCGGCGCGTCGTCGAGCGGGAAGACGCCGCTCACGCGGCGCGACAGCGCGGCCTCCGGAAAGCGAATATAGCCGCCGAAGTAACGGCCCAGCGTTTCGATCACGTCCGGCACCGCGCGGTCGAGCACGACCAGCGTGCCGCGTGTCCACGAGAAGATGTCGGCCGACGTTTCGGGCATGCGGGCGATCTGCCCGCCCGATAGGGACCACGCCGATCCATCGGGTACCCGCAAACGGCGCCCGTGAGGCACGGCGAGGACCGCGTCGCCGCCTTGCACGGCCACGACGGTATGCAGGCGCAGAACGTCCACGCTCACGCGCGCCCGCTCGGTGCGGACCATGCCGTCGCGGGTGGTCACGACGACAGGCTGATAGCCTTTGGGATTAGGATCGGTTGCAACCTGACCGGCGGCCAGATAGAGGTCGTCTTGTTCACGCGCATGGGTATATACCCGTGTGGCCGCGCCGGCCGTGACCGAGACGTTGCCGTCGAACTGGACCCTTTGCGGGACCACATCGCCATTGTGGTAGTCCGCGTCGAGCGAAAACGTCGAAACGAGCTGGCGCGTGCCGATCCCGGCGAGCACGATGCCGCCGAGCCCCGCGCCGGCTTTCAGCCATCGT
The DNA here is from genome assembly GCF_902833155.1 of Burkholderia sp. BCC1047. Taxonomy (NCBI): domain Bacteria; kingdom Pseudomonadati; phylum Pseudomonadota; class Betaproteobacteria; order Burkholderiales; family Burkholderiaceae; genus Burkholderia; species Burkholderia sp. BCC1047. Next base: position 125,849 of record NZ_CADFEH010000005.1, read on the forward strand.
CTGCGGTGACGCGACGGCTCGTCGAGCGCCTGCCGCACCGCCGCACTCGACGTGCCCTGCAACGGACCCAGTCTTCCCAGCCGCTGCTGCAGCCGCGCCCACGCTTCTTCGTGGGCCGGATCCGCGCGCCGCCATGCCAGGAAGGCGTCGCGCTCCGCCTGCGAAATCTCGCCGGAGCGCAGCCTCACTTCCCAGTCAATCGCCTCTTGCGCCACGGGATCGAGCGTGGAGTTACCGTTCATGAGCGTCAATCAATCGAGGGCGAACGGCCGTGCCGCACACGCGGCCCGTTGCCGAGCCTCTAATTCCGGAACACGGGTTTCGCGCGGAGCATAACATGCCGCATTCAGCGCGTCGCAACGAACGATGCGGCGAAATGCGCGCGGATCAGGTGCGTAATGTCGGGCCTCGCGTCGGTCATCGCGCCGACGATCGGCACCAGCGCCTTCAGGCAGACCACGAGGTCGCCGAATGACCGGCGTTCGTCCGGCACGATGTCGTCGGACACGAAAAGTTTCACGATGCGGCCGCGACGAACGTGTGCCGTGGTGCGGCCCCCCTACTCCCGCCACGTCGCCTCCGCCAGCTTCGCCACCAGTTCGTCGTACACCACCCGGATGCGACGCGGCATCGGCCCGCGCCGCGGTCGATAAACATGCAGCTTCCACGGCTCGGGCTCGAGGCTCGACAACACCCGCACGAGGCGCCCCTTTTTGACGTACGGCCGGACCAGATATTCCGAGCATTGGCCGAGCCCCATCCCCGCGCACACGGCGTCGATTTCCACCTCGGCGTCGTCGGTCAGGTAAGCCGGCGACGCCGGCACGAACTGGTGCTCGCCGCGAAACGTCCACGGCCATGGCCGGCCGCTTGCACGATCGATCAGGCACGTCACCGGCATCGCTTCGAGCGCCTTGCGGTTTTTCGGCTCGCCCAGCCGCCTGATCAGCGACGGCGCGCCCACCACCCACATCGGCAACGGCCCGACCATGCGTGCGACGAAGCGGTTGTCGCCGATCGCGCCGACGCGCACGCCGATGTCGATCTGCTCGTCGACCACCGGCGACGGCACGTCGGACAGCCGCAAATCGGGCACGAGCCCCGGATACCGCTGCATGAGACCGGCGAGGATCGGCTGCACGTAATGCCGCCCCATGCCCGACGGCGCGGTGATCCGGACGACGCCGACCGGCTCGTCGCGCTGGCCGGCGGCAGGCCCGAACAGCCCGTCGACGGCGGCCAGCGCGCCCTGCGCGTCGCGCGCGAACGACTGGCCGAACGCGGTGATCCGGATGCTGCGGGTCGTCCGGTGAAACAGCGTCTCGCCGAGCATCTCCTCCAGTTCGCGCACCGCGCGCGTGACGACCTGCGGCGACACGCCGAGCCGCGCGGCCGCCTCGCGAAACGTCGGCGCCGCGGCGGCCGCGGCAAAGATCTTCAGGAGGTCGAGCCGGTTGAGCATGGGAGGCCTCGATGACACGCGTAAAAAAACGATTTTAATTCCTCATCGAGGAATTCTGAATGCACCATTGTTCCATTTTCTTGTCGACGCCGAGCGACCACAATGCGCTTCAGACGTCGCTTCGACGTAACGGATCAACCCCCACGGAGAAACACATCATGAACGCAAGCACGCATTCCGCTCCGCTCGAAGGCCGCATCGCGCTAGTGACGGGCGCCAGTTCCGGCATCGGCCGCGCATCGGCGATCGAACTCGCGCGGCGCGGCGCGAAGGTCGTCGTCAGCGCACGACGCCAGGCCGAGCTCGACCGACTGGTCGACGAGATCGCGACTGCCGGCGGCGACGCCAAAGCCTTTGCCGCGGATGTCGCGAACGAAGACGATCTGCGCAAGCTGTTCGATTTCACGGTGTCGGCCCATGGACGCCTCGACATCGCGTTCAACAATGCAGGCACCGAAGGCGTATTCGCGCCGCTGCTCGAGCAGGACGCGGCAAGCTTCGACCGCGTGTTCGAGCCGAACGTGCGCGGGGTCTTCAACTCGATGAAATTCGCGGCCGACATCATGCTGCGCCAAGGCGCGGGCAGCATCATCAACAATGCGTCGATGGGCGGCGTGATCGGCTTCGAGAATGCGTCGGTGTATATCGCGAGCAAGCACGCGGTGATCGGGATGACGAAGACGGCTTCGATCGAATGGTTCAAACGCGGCGTACGCGTCAACGCGCTGTGCCCCGGGCTGATCGATACGCCGTTCCATCAGCGCGGCATCTGGCCGTCGGAGGACGCACGGCTGGCCTTTGCCGCGTCGACGCCGGCCGGCCGCTGGGCGTCGGCCGAAGAAATGGCGACGATCGTCGCATTCCTCGCGTCGGACGATTCCAGCTATGTGTCGGGGCACGCGCTCGTGGCCGACGGCGGCTATTCGGTCGCATGATGCATCGGGCGCGAGCCCGGCCGCGACATCAACGCGCGGCGGTCGCGACCGCCGCTTCCCGTTTCGCGTGCAGCCGCAACGCTGCCCACGCGACACCGCCCGCGAAGATCGCGACCACGCCGCCGAACGTGCCGATCCACGGCAGCCCGAAATCGCCCGCGATATGGTTGCCGAGCAGCGCGCCGGCGCCGATCCCGACGTTGTACAGCCCGGAGTAGATCGACACGGCGAGGTCGGTCGCCTCCGGCGCCAGTTTCAGCACCCACGCCTGCATCGCCAGCCCGAAACAGACGATCGCGCCGCCCCACACCAGCGTGTGAACCGACAGCGTGACAATGTTCAGCGCGCTCGGGAACAGGATCAGCAGGCAGCCCGACAGCGCGACGATCGACGCGAGCAGGAAATCGTCGGGCCGGTGCGGATAGACGCGATTGAAGCAGACCGCGGCCGGCAGGCCCGCGACGCCGAACAGGATCAGCACGTACGTGATCCGGCTGTTGCTCGCATGGTTGACGCTCTGCACGAACGGTTCGATATACGTGTACGACGTGAAGTGCGCGGACACGACGAGCACGGTGATCGCGTACAGCGCGACCAGCGCCGGCTTGCGCAGGAACACGCCGATGCTGCTCAGCGACCCGGCGCCCTGGCTCGGCAGCAACGGCAACGTGGCGCGCAGCAACAGCAGCGTGACGCCCGCCGCGCCCGCGATGATCAGGAACGTGACGCGCCAGCCGAACGCCTCGCCGATCACGCGGCCGAGCGGAATCCCGGCCACCATCGCGATCGCGGAGCCCATCGCGATCAGGCTGAGCGCACGGCTCTTGCGGTCGCTCGGCGCGAGCCGCACCGCGAGCGGGATCGAAATCGACCAGAACACCGCATGCGCGCATGCGATGCCGAGCCGGCCAATCATCAGCACCGTGAAATTCCATGCGAAGCCGGTCACGACATGGCTGCCGACGAACACCAGCAGCGCGACGCTCAATAGCTTGCGACGCTCGACGTGCCGCGTGACGAAGGTCAGCGGCAACGACACGACCGCGACGGCCCACGCATAGATCGTCAGCATCAGGCCGACCTGCGTCGGCTGCATCTGCAGGCTGTCGCCGATCGCGCTCAGCAGCGCAACGGGCACGAATTCGGTGGTATTGAAGATGAAGGCGGAAAGTGCCAGGGCCAGAACGCCCCACCACGATTGTTCGGAACTGACGGCGTCGGGGGTTGCCATACGGGGATTCGACGAAGGTTGGGCGCGCGCGGGCGGCCCGCCCGGCGCATCGGCGCGATTGTACCAGCGCCGTTCGACACGCTGCCGCCGGGGCGCGGCGCGGGCTGCGCGCCCGGCGCGGGACATGGCGGTGACACGGCCGTGCGCCGATAATGTGACGAATTGGGTTTTGCCGACGATTTGCCCGAATGCCATCGGGCCAGGAGATTCACATGCGCATTGAAACGTCATTTCTGTTCGATCTCGACGGCACGCTCGTCGACAGCGTCTATCAGCACGTCCTCGCGTGGAAGGAAGCGCTCGATGCCGAGGGCATCGAACTGTCGGTGTGGCGCATCCATCGCAAGATCGGGATGAGCGGCGGCCTGTTCCTGAACCAGCTGTTGCGCGAGACGGACGGCGACATCGACGCCGACCGTGTCGAGCGGCTCGCGCGGCTGCACGCGGCCGCGTACCAACGGCTGCGCGCGCAGGTCCGGCCGCTGCCGGGCGCGCGCGAGTTGCTGGCCGCGCTGTCGAACGCCGGCATTCGCTGGGCGATCGCGACCAGCGGGCGGATGGAAACCGCGGCGATCAATCTCGAGGCGCTCGGCGTCGATCCGGCGAAGAACGTCGTCGTCACGCGCGATCAGGTGAAGTATGCGAAGCCGGACCCGGACCTGTTCCTGACCGCCGCCGCGAAACTGAACGTCCCGATCGAGCATACGGTGGTGGTCGGCGACAGCATCTGGGACATGCTCGCCGCGAGCCGCTGCCGCGCGCTGGGTGTCGGGCTGCTGTCGGGCGGGTATGGCAGCGACGAGCTGGAGCGCGCGGGCGCGCTGCGCGTGTATGACGATCCGGCGGATCTGCTGTGGCACCTCGACGAGGTGGCCGCGCGGCCGTAGGCGCCGGTCCACCGCGCCCGGTCCGCTCCTTAGGGAGCGGGCATTTCCGTCGAGCTTGACGTCATGCGGCCGCCCGGCCTCGTCCGGCCGGGCGGCCACGCGCGCGGTCGTTCGCAGCGCGGCTGCCCTTTTCGTTTCATCGAATCGAAACAATTCCCTCCGCCATTGACAATCGCGATTTAAATATTTTTAATCGATGCCTGTTTTCCCGTGCTTTTAAAACAAACGGGAAGATTCTTGAAAAATCGAATCGCCTCTCATATAACAAATACACTTTGCTTCCAGTTCACGATCGCAATATCGGAATCGTGAAAGTGCAAGTGACATACGGAGCCGAACCGGCCAGCCGGCGCAACCCCGCGTCGCCAGACGTCCCGCGCACGATATGGGGTCTGCATCGCGATATTGCGTCACGGCGCTCTTTCCGCCATTTATTCGGGGCGCCTATAAATGCGCACGGATCTTTCGCCTTCATAACGCTTCGACAGAAGCATTACCTCGATTTATTCGGTAGCACGATCGCACGTATCGGCGGGCGCGGAGCATTTTCGCGCCGGCATTTCGTGAAGCCGTGCGCTGCTGCTCGATCGGCGGGCATGGTTTTGTCCGGTTTGACGGAAATGGACGACGCGAGGATTTCGATGAATCAGATCAGCGAACAGGCAATCACCGAAATACGCGCGCCGTACCTGGAGCCCGCCCTGCCTATCCGCGTGCTGCATGGCGAGACGGTGAGCGACTACGAGCAGAAAGTGCAGGCGACCTACGCCGGCAGTCCGGACGACTGGCGCAAGGCGATCGGCGAGTACCTGTTGTTCCAGTTCGGCGTCTACGACGATCCGCGCTCCACGCCGCCGATCTCGCTCGATGAATCGGGCATTCGCTACTTCGAACGCCAGCTTCGCCTCGCCGGCTTCGACGACCCCGTTCCCGCACGCGTCGAGCGCATCCTCGACATCGGCTGCGGCTGGGGCTACATCCTCAAGTATCTGGCCGGCCGCTTCCCCGGATGCATGTGCCTCGACGGTGTCAACGTCAGTCGCGAGCAACTCGAGTACTGCGCACGCTTTCATGCGCAGCATGGGCTCGCTGGACGCATCAACCTGTATCAGTGCAACGCCCAGGACGTCGATCGACTGCCCGATCCCGCGACACCGTACGATCTGGTGATCATTCGCGGCGTGATCTCGCATTTCCCGAACGCGCTGTACGAAAAGGCGATGCGCGCGCTGCATGCGCGTGTGCGCAGTGGCGGCTCGGTGGTCATCTCGGACAATCTGTACAACGTCGACCTGAGCGAATACCAGTCCGACACGCCGGACGAGATCGACCGGATCGCGTGCAAGCACCGGAAGACGCCCGACTATTTCAGGCAGGTCTTGATCGACGCCGGGTTCGCGATCCGCGACATGCGCGTGCTGCCGTCGAACATCGACGTTGCGCGCTGGCTGATGGACGCCAAGGCCAACATCGACCGCCATTTCCCGCACCGCGCGCCGGACACGCTGGAAGAATTGCGCGTGCTCGCCGAAAACTGGTCCGTCGCGCTGATCAAGAACAAGGTGTCGACCTACAGCATCGTCGCGGTCAAACCGGACGCGTAACCCGGAGATCCGCATGCAAGCTTTCGGAACGCCACACGCCGACAGCGCCCCGCCGAGCGCGACGCAAACGCTGGTGCTGCCGCTGCCGCGGCTCTCGCTGCCCGTTGCCCGGCACCCGCGGCACGCAGCGATCGAGCAGCAGCTCGCGATCGACGACTATCCGACCATCCTGCGGCACTATCGCAGCGACGCGGCGGCACGCCGTTTTCTCGCGCAGCGTATTCCCGCGTATGGCAGCCTGTGCTACCCGAATGCGCGGCCCGATCGCGTGTACACGATCCATCGGATGATGAACGTCACGACGCTGATGGACGACGCGTTCACGCATCTGGCGCGCACCGGCGACCAGGCGGGGCTCGACGCGTTGCGCGATCATTTTCTGGCGGCCGTCGACGGCACGCCGCCGCCGGCCGATGTGCCCGCCGCGCGACTGCTGCACGACACGCTGCGCTTGATGCGCACCCGGTGCGACGCGCGCCCGGCCTTCTGGCAGCGCTTCGTCGAATGCGTCCGCACGCAGATCCGCACGCAGGCCGATCCGACAGCGACCGACGCATCGCGCCTGTCGCTCGACGACTATCTGGCGTTTCGCCGTGTCGAGGGCTTCGGTCACTGGATCACGCTGCTCACCGAATACGCCCTCGACGTCGACATGGAGCAGCGCCTCGCGCAACACGCGGCGCTGGCCGACGCACGGGACAGGACGATCGATTCGGTGATCCTCGTCAACGACCTGTTTTCGTTTCGCAAGGAACGCTCCGCGCACGAGCGATTCAACGCCGTCTGGATCCTGATGCGCGTCGAGCAGTTGAACGTGCAGGCGGCGCTCGACCGGCTGGCGGCACTCTGCACGTCGAACGAGCGCCGCCTGATCGACGCGCGCGAAGCGGTCGCGACCGGCGCGCTGGCGGACGACCCCGACGCGCAGGCCTACGTGACGGAGCTGGGCTACATGAGTGCGGGCAACGCGGAGTTTCACGCGTTCAGCACCCGCTACCACGGCGACGATCTCGGCGGCGGCCGCTTCGCCGGCGGCGAAGTCGCGATGACGGCGCTGCCGACGCTCGAGGAAATCGCGGCGGCGGACCGGCATGCTTCGCCCCGGTGACTGGAGACGCGCATGCACGCATCGATCCCTATTGTGCCCGAACCCGCGGCCGCTTCCCGACATCGCTATCCGGACGGCTGGTTCGCGCTGGCCTACAGCCGCGACATCAAACGCGGCGCGCTCGTCGTCACGCGCTTCATGGGCGAGGACGTCGTGCTCTATCGAACGGCATCCGGCCTGATTCGCGCGGTCGCGCCGCATTGCCCGCACCTCGGCGCGCATCTCGGGCATGGCGGCGTCGTGCGCGGCGAGGAGATCGTGTGCCCGTTCCATCACCTCGCGTTCGCGCCGGACGGCACCTGCGTGCGCGCCGGGCGCGACGGCAAGCCGCCCGCCGCCACGCTGCTGCAGCGCCACGTGCGCGAATGGAACGGCATCGTGCTCGCATGGCAGGACCGGGCGGGCGCGCCGCCGTCGTGGTCGCTGCCCGAACTCGACCTCGACGGCTATTCGCGACCGCGCGGCCAGTGCCACACGCTGAACGGCAGCCTGCAGAATCCAGCCGAGAACGGCGTCGACGTCAACCATTTCAGCCCGGTGCACGGCTGGTCGAATCCGGTGCTCGAGCCGCCGCAAGCCGATGGCCACCGCATGACGATGCGCTCGACGCTCGTGCTGCTTGGCCAACGGCTGCTGCTGGATATCACGATGCACGGCCTGGGCTGCATGGCCGCGCGCATGGAACTGCCGGACCTCCGGCTGCATGCGCGGGTCGTGCTGTTCCCGACACAGATCGAACCCGATCGCTGGACCTGCCGCGAATTCGTGGCGCTGCGCGTCGAACGCGCGTCGGCGTGGCCGTCGCCGCTGCGCCGGGCCGTGCACGAGATACTGGCGAGCGCCGCGTACCGGTTGTGGTTCGTGCCGCAATTCAAGCGCGACCTGCGCATCTGGGATCACCGCGACTACGACGCGCGCCCGACGTTGATGGCGGGCGAGATGCCGATCATGACGTTCCGGCGCTGGGCCGCCCAGTTCTACCCGGCTTCCGGCGGCGACGCGCCTGACGGACAACGCGACGCCGTGCCGGCGGCTGTCGCGCACGCCGATCGGGCGTTCGCGCGATGAACGCCGTGCCAATGCAGGAGCGCGCGATGCATGCAGCCGGCCCCGTCGACGAAGCCGCACCGTTGCCCTATCCGGACGGATGGTTCGCGCTGTGTTTCAGCCGCGAGTTGAAACCCGGCGCGGTGCTCACGACGCCTTTCATGGGACGCGATGTCGTGCTGTACCGGACGGCATCCGGCGTCGCGTGCGCGGTCGACGCTTATTGCCCGCACCAGGGCGCGCATCTCGGCCACGGCGGCGTGGTCGACGGCGAGCAGATCGTCTGTCCATTCCATCACTACGCGTATGGTCCCGACGGCCGGCGCACCACCGCCGGCTGCACGAAGGGCGGGCAAGCGCTGACGCTTCGCACCCGGCACGTGCGCGAATGGAACGGCTTCGTGTTCGTGTGGCAGAACGCCGATGGCCTGGTGCCGACGTGGGAACTGCCCGAAGTGGACATGACCGGGTTCTCGGCGCCGGTTGGCCAGGCTTTCACGCTGCGCGGCGTGATGCAGAACCTGCCGGAGAACGGCTACGATCTCGAGCATTTCGGCGCGCTGCATCGCTGGAAGGACATGAAGCCGCATGCGCCCGTGATCGACGGCCCGCGCATTTCGATGCAGGTGGACATGGCATGGAAGAACGTCAAATGGAGCACGCTGATCGGCGTTCATGGCCTCGGTTGCGTGTCGTCCGACCATGAAATGAAGGCGATCGGCCTCGAAGCGAAGATCTTCGCCTGCGGCGTACAGATCGCGCCGCTACGCTGGACCTTCCGGGACGGTATTTCGTTCCGCTTTTCGTGGCTGTCGCGGTGGCCGGCTCCGTTGCAGCGAATCGTCTACGCCGCGCTCGGCCGGTTGCTGCATCGACTGTGGCTGGTGCCAGTGTTCAAGGAAGACATCATGGTGTGGAGCAATCGCGACTACACGGGCTACGGGACACCGGGCGCGGGCGATGGGCCGTACCCGGTGTTTCAGCGATGGGCGCGGCAGTTCTATCCGGGCGAGGGTCGCGCAGCGGCGCAACGGCGTGCCGCGCATGGGGACGCGTTCGTCGAGAAGTAGCGGGAACGGGGGCGACAACGACGAACTGGAACGCGCCGGCGCGCCGCTCGGCAGCATCTGGCATTTCGCGCACCTCCAGATAGCTCGGGCGTCAGGAATGACCCGCCATATCCTCACAAATTGGCATCGACCGTTGCCGTCACAGCGATCGGCAACGGCAGATTGCTATCCAGCCCATCCCCATGAGCTAAATCGACATCGGGCTTTGCGGCCGCAAAGAGCGTGACGCGTACAACGCCGGAATCGACGCTCGCTGCGACCAACGCCTGTACGTTTTCCTGTGTTCTCAAGTTGCCAGCGAATAACGCTCGCGCGCGAATATCTGTGGGCGAGCGATTTTGTGGAATGCGATTACCTTAATTATCAATTATCGAACAAATGGGACTATTTAATTCGCCGGTCGATTATAAGAGCATTTCCCCAGACATCTGTAGCCACACTTCCGCACTTCTGCATCCCGGTACACTAGACCGAGTTCGATGAACGAATAGGAGTAGCCAACACGATGGCAGGAGCTACCTGCACCTATCCGCAAGTTAACGCGGAACTCAAAAAGCTGTGGCTGAAGGCGGAAACGCTGAAGCAGCAGGGATGTGCGGCCGTCGTCGTGGCCGGTGTCGACGTCGTATAGAGCGGGACACGCTGATTGGCTCGGGGGCCTCTGACGGCCGCCTTGTTCGTATCTTTACGACCATCGAATACGCAAGCTGATGTGACAGTTGTTTTCATTGTTGCCGTTCTATTTTTTGGGGGTATTGATTAATTCGGCACCCACCCATTCCAAAATTTACTATCGAAATCCCTATGCCGGACGTCAAAAAAGTTCCGTATTATAAAATCAAAACATCATCGATCCCATTCTCAATGCCGAAGTGGAAGGAATACGCTGGCGTCAACGGGTGTGTTCCCTTGAATACACCGCACGGGGTTTGCATGGACAGGCTTGCTCCGGGCGAACCCAAGCCCTTCAAGCCTCCGGAGCCCAAGCCAGCAAAGCCTGAGACGATGAAAGCACCTGCGCCGGCAAAGCCTCCTCCACCCAAGCAAGCGCCACCCCGCAAGTCGTCCGAGCCAGCCGACGCGGAAGATTGCGAGAATCCCCCTCCCTTTGACCTGCTGGATGTTCCTGAGGCGATGGAAAGAATGAAATGGCCTGTTGCAGCCAAGCTCGCCAGACGATGGTTCAGTGGCCCCAAGCACGTTTGGGACAACAGCTTCAAAACGGACCAGCCGTTTGACAATACCGTCGTCACCCTTGATTGGGCCCTCAAGTTCGGGAAGGTCAAAGAGCGATACGACGAGCTTATCTCGAAAAACATTTACAACGAAAACGCCAGGGCAAAGTTGAGAGAGCTGCTACGGCACGTGGTAAAAGAAAAGTTCGCCTCTTCGGTATCCATCGATTTTCAGACGGTCGGCGACAAAAGCAATCCCGTCGAGTTTTGCAGAAAGTGGCAATTTCAACTCGTTAATGTGTCCAGCTTTGACACGACGGGCGGTCTCCCGTATGCGCCGACAGATTTGACCGCTGCTCTGGCGAACTTCAACATCTATGCCGCCATCGGGCGTGCGGAATTTTCTGGAGACAGATATTACAAATACGACAATCATGAAAAAACCAAAACCTACTGCACCGACTTGACTGCATCCATAACACATATCTATGCATACATAAAGGACAGCTACTCTTTCAATGACGGGAAGCCGCCATCGAGTAGTCAGTATTTGGGACACTGGAACAGAAACGGCATGGTTATCACGAACGGAGGAAGAATCAGGGAGCTACTATATCGAAGCGGTGTCAATTCGAACCTTGGAGACTCCCTCGATATTGATTCAAGGATTAAATGGAAGCATCTGATTGACGATTTTCTGGATAAACCCATCGATACTCGCAAGGGTCTGGTCAAGAAGTTCAGGGCTTGTGACGTGCACTACCCTGTTTTCAATAAAACCTACAACGATTGGAGAATCAAGCATAATCGTGGCGAGGATTTCGTGATATATTCCCAATTCCGATACCTCAAGTTGACAAATCCCATTAAATTGATCCTGGGCGAAATATGCAGGTCACCAGAAAAAATTTAATCGCGCTCGTGCTCGTTTTGGCACTGGCAATTCCATCTCTTATGCTGCGGAAATCATATGGGGGTTGCGAAAACCATACTCAGGCGCTTAACGGGGGAACGAAAGAGTTCGGCGGCGAGAAATACAAAATCGAGCTGTGTGGTGCACGTCGCTCCTTTGGCGACGGCGACGAAATTCGGCTCCAAGTGATAGGGCCGGCGGGCGATGTGCTGGCGGAGCGGTATTTTGCGGTGCGCACGATCAACGATGCAGCTCCTCGCGAACTGGAGTACGGCGACGATACTATTTTCTACTACGACCAATCGAAGTCGTCTCCCTTGCGCTTCATCGCCATGCCGCCCTCCAGGATCGACAGGTGGACCGCGCGCATACCTTTGCTGCAACGACTGATCGCGTTATTTTCTTGATTTCGAAAGCACGCATTCAGACATCGCGCATCACACCGTCCGCCTGACCAGCATCGTCCGAATCTCCGAAATCGCCTTCGTCGGATTCAGCCCCTTCGGGCACACGTCCGTGCAGTTCATGATCGTCCGGCAGCGGAACAGCCGGTACGGATCCTCCAGATCGTCGAGTCGCTCCGCCGTCGCGAGATCGCGCGAATCCGCGATAAACCGGTACGCCTGCAACAAGCCAGCCGGCCCGACGAACTTGTCCGGGTTCCACCAGTAGCTCGGGCACGACGTCGAACAGCACGCGCACAGGATGCATTCGTACAGCCCGTCGAGCTGGTCGCGCTCTTCCGGCGATTGCAGCCGCTCGCGCGCGGGCGGCGTCGTGTCGTTGATCAGGTATGGCCGGATCGAGTGGTACTGGTTGAAGAAGTCCGTCATGTCGACGATCAGGTCGCGCACCACCGGCAGCCCCGGCAACGGCCGCAGCACGATCTCGCGCGGCAGTGTCTGCATGTTGGTCAGGCACGCGAGGCCGTTCTTGCCGTTGATGTTCATCGCGTCGGACCCGCAGATCCCCTCGCGGCAGGAACGGCGATACGCGAGCGTCTCGTCGTCGCGCTTCACGCGGCCGAGCACGTCGAGCAGCATGCGGTCGTCCGGATTCACGTCGATCTCGTAGCGCTGCAGGTACGGCTGCGCGTCGCGATCGGGGTCGTAGCGGTAGATATGCAGGGTGCGCGGATCGCTCATCGGTTCCTCCCGGCGCGGGCCGGCATGAATTAGTGGGGTACTTCCTGTGAGGCGCTGTCGCGGCCTGCGGCGCCGCAAGCGCCATGCCGATCAGTCGTCGTCCACGCGCTTGTCGACCAGATAGCGGCCGCGCTCGAGCCCCGCGCGCAGCGCCTCCACCTCGGTCAGCCATTCGGGGGCGACGGCCTCCGGTACCATCAGCTCGATGCGCGCGCCGTTGACGTACACCTGTACCTCGTCGCGCCATGCGCCGCGCTCGTTGGGTCGCGCCCATACCAGGATTTCGTGGCCGCGATACGGGTCCCGAACCTGTGCGTCCTGTTGATGTGCCACGGTGGCCTCCTGTCTTATCTGCGATGGCGATGAAAAAAATGCGCGCCGCATGGTCGCCGTGCGCGCCGCCGGCCTCGTGCGCACGCGCCGTGCCCGGCCGGCACGCTGCTTGCGTCCCTTTTCCGCATCGAACCGCTAACGGGCCCGCTTCGCGAAGGGCCGGAAGGGATGCAATCATGATCGGCCACCTCGAATTGCTGGGACGCCTGCTGCTGGCCGCGCTGCTCGGCAGCGTGATCGGGCTCGAACGCGAGCGCCTGAACTGGGCCGCCGGGCTGCGCACGCACATGCTCGTGTGCGTGGGCTCCGCGCTCGTGATGCTGGTATCGACGTTCGGCTTCGAGGACGTGCGCGGGCAAAACGGCGTCGTGGTCGATCCGTCGCGGGTCGCCGCGCAGGTCGTATCCGGCATCGGCTTTCTCGGCGCGGGCTCGATCCTGCTGCGCGGCGAAGTGGTGCGCGGGCTGACGACGGCCGCGAGCCTGTGGGCGGTAGCCGGCGTCGGGCTCGCCGCGGGCGGCGGCATGGTGGTTGCGTCGGTCGGCGCGACGGCGATCGTGCTCGCGATCCTCGCGGGCGTGAAGCCGCTCGAGCGCCGCTTCATCGCGCAGCGCCAGCAGCGCACGCTGCTGCTCGTGGCGGAACGCGGCGGCCTGACGCTCAGCACGCTGCACGAGGCGCTCGGCCCCGGCCGCGTACGCGTGAAGCGGTTCATCGTCCAGCAGTCGGACGACGATCCGGACACCGACGACATCTCCGTCTCGTTCTCGCGCACGAGCGGGCCGGAATTCGCGGCGATCTGCGAAACGCTGCAAAACATCGCGTGCGTACGAACCTGTCAACCCGACACCTCGTCAAGGAGTTTCGTGTGACCCAGACCGACCTGCTCTCCTATCTCGTGACGAGCCAGCTCGCTGCCCGCATGCGCAGCGGCGCGTGGCTCACGACCAGCCAGCTGGTCGGCGCGTTGCGCGCGTGGCTCGCGTGCCGACACGCCGACTGCGAGTGGCTCGACCGGATCAGGATCGCGCACGCGTCGGCGACGATCGCGCAGGAGATCTACGACATCGCGATCACGCACGGCGACCCGCAGAGCGGCGAACGCGTGCGGCTCGACGCGCATTCGCCGGAACTGCAGGCGCTGCGCGCGCGCTGCGACGCGCTGTTGCAGCGGATCGACGGCGACCGGGACGTCGGCGCACGATGATCGTGGCGGACCGCGTGACCCGCGCCGACGAGCGGCGCGTCGACCCCGCGCCGGCGGACGGCCCTTCGCGGCACGGCCTGCTCGAACGCGGGCGCAACTGCGACACGATCCGCCACGCGGACCGCTTCGCGATGCTGGTCGACGGCGACGCGTACTTCTCGACGCTGCGCGCCGCGCTGCTGCGTGCGCGCCATACGGTGTTCATCGTCGGCTGGGATGTGGACAGCCGGATGCGGCTCGCGCCTGGCGGCGCCGACGACACGCTGCCCGACACGCTCGCGGCCTTCCTGCACGCGCTCGCATCCGCGCGCCACAATCTGCGCATCTACGTGCTCGCGTGGGATTTCGCGATGATCTACGCGCTGGAGCGCGACTGGCCGCCCGTGTATCGGGCCGGCTGGCGCGCGCATCGCGGGATTCGGTTCCGGCTCGACGATGCGCATCCGCGCGGTGCGTCGCATCACCAGAAGCTCGTCGTGATCGACGACCGGCTCGCATTCGTCGGCGGCCTCGACCTGACGCGCGCCCGCTGGGACACACCCGCGCATGCGGCCGACGACCCGCGCCGCCGGGACGAGCACGGCATGCCGTACGGGCCATTCCACGACGTGCACGCGATGTTCGACGGCGACGCGGCGGCCGCGATCGGCGAACAGGCGCGCGCCCGCTGGCTGCAGGCGTGCGGGCGCCCGATCGCGATCCGCGCGCAGCGGCATCTCGACCGGCCGGACGACCCCGATCCGTGGCCGCCCGACGCGCGCGTCGACGTACGCGACGTGCGGCTCGGCATCGCGTATACGGCGCCGCGTCACGGCGGCCGCGAGCCGGTTACCCAGGTGCGCGCGCTCGTCGAGGACACGATCCGCGCCGCGCAGCGGCACCTGTATGTCGAGAACCAGTACTTCACCGCGGCGGTGGTGCGCGAAGCGTTGTCCGCGCGCCTCGCCGACGCGCACGGGCCGGACGTGACGGTCGTCGCGCCGCGCGTGCAGAGCGGCTGGCTGCAGGAAGCGACGATGGGGGTGCTGCGCGCACGGCTGCACGCGACGCTCGCGTCCGCCGATCGCTTCGACCGCTACCGGCTGCTGTATCCGCACGTCGACGGGCTCGGCGACGGGTGCGTGAACGTGCACAGCAAGGTCGCGATCGTCGACGACGAATGCATCGTGATCGGCAGCGCGAACCTGAACAACCGCTCGATGGTGCTCGACACCGAATGCTGCATCGCGCTGGTCGCGGCCGGCGATGCGCGCATTCGCGCGGCGATCGCCGGCATGCGCGAGCGGCTGCTGGCCGAGCACCTCGGTACGACGCCCGCGGCGGTGGCCGACGCGTTCGCGGGCGGAGAACGGCCGAACATCGTGCTCGACCGGCTGCGCGCGAAGCCGGGCCGCACGCTGCGCACGCTCGACCCGGCCGTGTCGCCGCAGTTCGAGGCGCTCGTGCCGGTCAGCGCGCGGCTCGATCCCGAGCAGCCGATCGAGCCGGACCGGTTCGTCCGCGAATTCGTGCCGCACGAGCAGCATCGCACGCTCACCGCGCGCTTTTTCGTGCTGGGCGCAGTGGTGCTCGCGATCGCCGCGCTCGCGCTCGCGTGGCGCTTCACGCCGCTGGGCGCGCACCTGAACGTCGCGTCGCTGTCGCACGCGGTAGCCGGCATCGCGCGGCTGCCGGGCGCGCCGGTGCTGCTGCTCGCGGCCTACGTGATCGCCGCGACCTTCGCGGTGCCGATCACGCTGCTGATCGCCGCGACGGGGCTCGTGTTCGGCGCGTGGCCGGGCTTCGCGTATGCGGGCGTCGGCTCGATGGCGGCCGCCGCCGCGACCTACGCGCTCGGCCGCTGGCTCGGGCGCGACGCGGTGCGCCGGCTCGCCGGCGCGCGCGCGAACCGGCTGAGCGAGCACATCGGCCGGCGCGGCGTGGTCGCGATGGCCGTGCTGCGGCTGCTGCCGATCGCGCCGTTCACCGTCGTGAATCTCGTCGCCGGCGCGTCGCACATCGGGCTGCGCGACTACCTGATCGGCACCGCGCTCGGGATGCTGCCCGGCATCGTGCTGACCGTCACGTTCGCGCATCAGCTGACCGCGGCGCTCAGCCATCCGGGGCCCGGCGCGTTCGCATGGCTCGCGGCGATCGGCCTCGCGCTGGTCGGCGTGTCGATCCTGCTCGTGAGGGTGCTGCGACGATGGCGCTGAGCCAAGACCCGGCCGCGCCGCCGCACGTCGTCACCGCCGACGCGGCGCCCGCCGCCGCGCCGGGCGGGCGCGACCTGCGGATCGCGACCTACAACATTCACGGCGGCCACGGCGCGTGGCCGGCGCGCGCGGTCGACCGGATCGCGGCCGTGATCGACGAACTCGACGCGGACGTGATCGCGCTGCAGGAAGTGCCGCTCGGCGGCACGCGTGTGCCGGACGTGCTCGCGCACCTGCGCGACGTGACCGGCATGCACGCGGTGGCCGGCCCGACGATCGATACGCCGGAGCGCCGCTACGGCAACGCGGTGCTGTCGCGCTGCCCGATCCGCGCGGCGCGCACGCTCGACCTGTCGTTCCACCCGCGCGAGCCGCGCGGCGCGCTCGACGCCGACATCGATTGCAGCGCGGGCCCGATCCGCGTGGTCGCGACGCATCTCGGACTGTCGGCCAGCGAACGCAGCGCGCAGGTGCAGCGGCTGCTCGCGGCGTTCGACACGGGCGCGATGCCGGTGATCCTGCTCGGCGACATCAATGAATGGTTCGTGCGCGGGCGCGCGCTGCAGGCGCTCGTCACGCGGTTCCGGCGGGCGCCGGCGCCGCGCACCTTCCCGACCGTGTGCCCGGTGTTCGCGCTGGACCGGATCTGGATTCATCCGGGCGAACTGCTGGTCGACGTGGTCGTGCATCGCAGCGCGCGGGCGCGGCATGCGTCCGACCACTATCCGCTGGTGGCCCGGATGCGGGCGACGCCCGCGACGGGCACGGCGCTTGCGCGATGAGCTTTTTTCGATCCGACGGAGGCAGCTCATGCGAATCGACGCACTCGACGGAAAGGATCTCGATTACTGGTGCGCACGCGCGTTGTGCGCCGATGACGAAGACACGCTGCGCTTCACGGCCGTCGCGCCGACCGTCGTCGTGACGGCCGCGTGCGACGCGTTCCGGCATCTCGACGCGCCGTTCGCGCCGTCGGCATCGTGGGCCGATGCGGGCGCGGTGCTCGATCGCGTGACCGATCTGCGGATCGCCCGCCACGGCGACGACGTCGAATGCGACGCGACCTTCGTCGACGGCCCGTCGACCTGCGGCGCGCGCGGCCGCGATGCGCGCGTGGCGCTGCTGCGCGCGTTCGTGCGCGCGCGCTTCGGCGACGAGGTGGACGAGCCGCCGCCGTTCCCGCACCGGATCGAACATGGGGCGGTGGTGCGGTATGACCCCGGTGTGCCGATTCCGACTTCGGATGACGATGCGGCGACGGGGGACAGTTCGGATATTCGGTCGATACCGCGCATGTAGACCCTCCGCGAGTCCGGCGGTCATGTAAAAACGACAGGCTCCGTCAGGCCGGCTTCCCGCACAGGCCGTGCTCGCAGGGCATCGGGCAGCAGGCACGCAGGTTGCGACGCACCGGCTTTACCGCTCGCGCCACCCGCTCACGCCACGCCATGGACTCCACACCGCCGTTCGCTCCGCACCTCTACTTCTGCGACGCCCGCCTCGTCGGGCCGCTCGACGCATGGCCGCAGACCTTCGCGCATATCGCGGGAATGGGCTTCGATCACGTGCTGGTCGGTGCGTTCTGGGCCGCGAGCGTCGCCGGCTTTCCGCGCCATGTCGCCGACTTCCGGCGGCCGGCCCAGTCGTTCGCGACACGCGCGAGCGCGCTCGAAACCTTCTCGCGCCTCGCGCACCTGGCGAAGGGGCACGGGCTGCGCCTGCTGCTCGAAGTCGTCCCCGATCGCATCGCGCGCGAGAACCCGCTGCGCGCCGAGCATCCCGACTGGTACGTCGAACGCGCGTACGACGACGCGTTGATCGACCCGCGCGGCACCGCGCACGCGCTCGACATCGCGCATGCGAACGCCGGCGACGAAGCGGTGCGCGACGCGCTGTCGGCATGGTGGTGCGCGCATCTCGCGACGTTCGCCGACGCGGGCGCGGCCGGCTTCCTGATCGACGCGCCGCATCATCTGCCGGCCGACTGGTGGCCGGGCTGGCGTGCCGCGTTGCGCCGCGCGCGCCCGGACGTCGCGGTGCTCGCGGGCGTACCCGGCCATGCGCGCGACGCGCTCGCGCAGCTCGAAGCGGCCGGGTTCGACGCGGTGTTTTCATCGGTGCGCTGGTGGGACCTGCGCGCGCCGTGGTTCGCGGACGAACACCGGCTGCTGCGGCGCATCGGCGCGCCGATCGCGTTTCCCGATGCACCCGACGGCCCGCGTCTCGCCGACGACTGGGCCGACGCGCCGGACGACACCGTCGCCCGCGCGTATCGCCGCGCGCTGTGGACGGCGGCGGCCGTCGGCACCGGCTGGCTCGTGCCGATGGGTTTCGAGCGCGGCGTGACGGTGCCGCTGATGGCGCGCGACGCGGATGCCGCGCGCTACCGCGCCGCGTTCGAGCACGCGCGTTTCGACCTGTCGGGTGCGCTCGCCGATGCAAACGCGTGGCGCCGCGCGACGCCCGTCGCGGCGGCGCGCGGCGAGATCGTGCAACTGAGCGCGCCGGGCGCGGGCGCGACCGCGCTGCTGCGCGGCACCGGGCCGTCGCTCGAACACGACGACGCGGCGTTGCTGATCGCATTGAATCCCGATCTCGACGCACCCGCCACGGTCGACCCCGCGACGATCCTGCCCGGCGTGCCGGGCGGCTTCACGCGCGTCGCCACGCAGGCCAGCGCGCACACGCAGCAGCCGGCCGCGCTCGAGCCGTTCACGCTCGCGCCCGGCGCGTATGCGTTGCTGCATGCATGGCGCGCGCCGCCCGTCACGACGCGCGCCGACGCCGCCCGCGAGCGCACCGCACTGTCGGCGGCGCTCGCGGCCGACCGGATCGCGATCGAGCGCGTCGAACCGTCGGTCGACGACGGCCGCTTCGCGATCAAGCGCGTGATCGGCGAATCGCTCGTCGTGAGCGCATCGATCTTCACGGACGGGCACGCGCATCTGGCGGCCGTGCTCCAGTGGCGCGCCGCCGGCGACGACGAATGGCGCGAAGTGCCGTTCGAAGCCGAGCCGAACGACCGCTGGCACGCGTGCGTCACGCTCGACCGGCTCGGCCGCCATGAATTCCGCGTGGTCGCATGGCGCGACGACTGGGCGTCGCTCGTCACCGACATCGCGAAGAAGCGCGCGGCCGGCCAGGACGTCACGCTGGAGGTGCGCGAAGCGCAACTGCTGCTCGCGACCGCGCTGAAGCTCGCCGAGCCGGCCGATCCGCGCGCGGTCACGCGGATGAAACAGTTCGTCGCGGAACTCAAGGACGCGTCGCACGACGATCGCCTCGCGCTGATTGGCGGCCCCGCGCTCGCCGATGCATTCGCGGCGCTGCGCTACCGCCCGTTCGTCACGCACGACGCGACGATCTACCCGGTCGACGTCGAACGCCGCAAGGCGCGCTTCTCGAGCTGGTACGAGATGTTTCCACGCTCGGCCAGCGACGATCCGCACCGGCACGGCACGTTCGACGACGTGATCGCGCATCTGCCGCGCATCCGCGACATGGGCTTCGACGTGCTGTATTTCCCGCCGATCCATCCGATCGGCACGTCCGCGCGCAAGGGCCGCAACAACAGCCTGAGCGCCGGCCCCGACGACGTCGGCAGCCCGTACGCGATCGGCTCGCCCGACGGCGGGCACACGGCCGTGCATCCGCAGCTCGGCACGCTCGACTCGTTCCGCGCGCTGGTCGACGCCGCGCGCGGGCACGGGCTCGAGATCGCGCTCGATTTCGCGATCCAGTGCTCGCCCGACCATCCGTGGCTCGCCGCGCATCCGGGCTGGTTCGCGTGGCGGCCCGACGGCTCGCTGCGCTTCGCGGAAAATCCGCCGAAGCGCTACCAGGACATCGTGAACCCCGATTTCTACGCGCCGGACGCGCTGCCCGACCTGTGGCTCGCGCTGCGCGACGCGGTGCTGTTCTGGGTGGACGCGGGCGTGCGGATCTTCCGCGTCGACAACCCGCACACGAAGCCGCTGCCGTTCTGGGC
This sequence comes from Burkholderia sp. BCC1047, assembly GCF_902833155.1. Taxonomy (NCBI): domain Bacteria; kingdom Pseudomonadati; phylum Pseudomonadota; class Betaproteobacteria; order Burkholderiales; family Burkholderiaceae; genus Burkholderia; species Burkholderia sp. BCC1047. The sequence continues at coordinate 146,149 of NZ_CADFEH010000005.1, forward strand.
GTGGATGATCGACGACGTGCGCGGCCGGCATCCGGACGTCGTATTCCTGTCCGAGGCGTTCACGCGGCCGGGGATGATGTACCGGCTCGCGAAGGTCGGCTTCTCGCAGTCGTACACGTACTTCACGTGGCGCGAATCGAAGCGCGACTTCATCGACTACCTGACCGAGCTGACGGCCGGGCCCGCGCGTGAATTCTTCCGGCCGAACTTCTTCGTCAACACGCCCGACATCAACCCGCGCCACCTGCAGAACGCGCCGCGCTCGCAGTTCGTGATCCGCGCGGCGCTCGCGGCGACGCTGGCCGGCTCGTGGGGCCTGTACTCGGGCTTCGAGCTCGGCGAATCGGCGCCGCTGCCGGACAGCGAGGAATACGCGGATGCCGAGAAATACGAGCTGCGCGCGCGCGACTGGAGCAAGGCCGCGCATATCGGCACGGAAATCGCGCGGCTGAACCGCGCGCGCCGCGATCACCCGGCGCTGCAGACGCATCTCGGTCTCACGTTCGTCGACGCCGACAACGACTCGGTGCTCGTGTTCATGAAGGCGACGCCCGCGTTCGACAGCGTGGTGATCGTCGCGATCAGCCTCGACCCGTGGCATCCGCAGGCCGCGAACTTCACGCTCGATGCGGCGCTGTGGCGCGGCCTCGGGCTGGCCGACGGCGAGCCGCTCGATGCGCTCGAACAGGACGCCGCGCATGCGCAAACCTGGCGCGGCCATCGCCAGTACGTGTCGCTCGATCCGCATGTGCGGCCGTACGCAATCTGGCGGCTCGCGCCGTCTCCGGGCGCCGCGCGGGCGGCCGCGCCCGAACCGGACCCCGCCCGCCGCCCTTCGGGAGCGCATGCATGATGAAACGCGAAGATTCCCTCGACGACGTGCGCCGCGCGCAATTCCCGTCGCTCGCGCCGGCCGGCACGCCGCGCCGGCGCCGCGCGCGCCGCCGCGAACCCGCGCTCTGTGCGGACGATCCGCTGTGGTACAAGGACGCGATCATCTACCAGGTGCACGTGAAGTCGTTCTTCGACTCGAACAACGACGGCATCGGCGATTTCCCCGGCCTGATCGCGAAGCTCGACTACATCGCCGAACTCGGCGTCGACACGATCTGGCTGCTGCCGTTCTATCCGTCGCCGCGCCGCGACGACGGCTACGACATCGCCGACTACCGCGACGTGCATCCGGACTACGGCACGCTGGCCGACGTGCGGCGCTTCATCCGCGAAGCGCATGCGCGCGGCATCCGCGTGATCGCCGAGCTCGTGATCAACCACACGTCGGACCAGCATCCGTGGTTCCAGCGCGCGCGCCGCGCGAAGCCGGGCTCCACGCATCGCGACTACTACGTGTGGTCCGACACCGACACGAAATACGCGGGCACGCGGATCATCTTTCTGGATACCGAAACGTCGAACTGGACACACGACCCGGTAGCCGGCCAGTACTACTGGCACCGCTTCTATTCGCACCAGCCGGACCTGAACTTCGACAACCCGGCCGTCGTGCGCGAAGTGATCCAGGTGATGCGCTTCTGGCTCGACCTCGGCATCGACGGGCTGCGGCTCGACGCGGTGCCGTACCTGGTCGAGCGCGAAGGCACGAACAACGAGAACCTGCCGGAGACGCACGCGATCCTGAAGCGGATCCGCGCGACGATCGACGCCGAGTATCCGAACCGGATGCTGCTCGCGGAAGCGAACCAGTGGCCGGAAGACGTGCAGGAATACTTCGGCAACGAGGACGAATGCCACATGGCGTTCCACTTCCCGCTGATGCCGCGCATCTACATGTCGATCGCGAGCGAGGACCGCTTCCCGATCCTCGACATCATGCGGCAGACGCCGGCGCTCGCGCCGAGCAACCAGTGGGCGGTGTTCCTGCGCAACCACGACGAGCTGACGCTCGAGATGGTCACCGATTCGGAGCGCGACCTGCTGTGGCAGACCTATGCGAGCGACCGCCGCGCGCGGCTGAACCTCGGTATCCGGCGCCGGCTCGCGCCGCTGATGGAGCGCGACCGGCGCCGCATCGAGCTGATCAATTCGCTGCTGCTGTCGATGCCCGGCACGCCGGTGATCTACTACGGCGACGAGCTCGGGATGGGCGACAACATCCACCTCGGCGATCGCGACGGCGTGCGCACGCCGATGCAGTGGTCGTCGGACCGCAACGGCGGCTTCTCGCGCGCCGATCCCGAACTGCTGGTGCTGCCGCCGGTGATGGGCTCGCTGTACGGCTATGACGCGATCAACGTCGAGGCGCAGACGCGCGACCCGCATTCGCTGCTGAACTGGACGCGGCGCATCCTCGCGACGCGCCGCGCGTCGCAGGCGTTCGGGCGCGGCACGATCCGCTTCCTGCGCCCGGAGAACCGCAAGGTGCTCGCGTACCTGCGCGAGCTGGACGGCCACGAGCCCGTGCTGTGCGTCGCGAACCTGTCGCGCGCGTCGCAGGCCGTCGAACTCGACCTGTCCGAATTCGCGGGCCGCGTGCCGATCGAGATGACGTCCGATTCGCCGTTTCCGCCGATCGGTCAGCTCCCGTATCTCCTCACCTTCCCGCCGTACGGGTTCCTGTGGTTCGTGCTCGCCGAGCATGGCCGCGAGCCGTCGTGGCGGCAGCCGCATGCGGAGCCGCTGCCCGAATACGTGACGCTCGTGATGCGGCGCGGCGATACGCGGCCGGACGTCTCGCAACTGCATGCGCTCGCGCACGACGCGCTCGCGTCGTGGCTCGCGCGGCGGCGCTGGTTCGCATCGAAGGATCGCAAGATCGGCGACGCGTGGCTGAACGTCGTCACCCCGATTCCGGACGAGCCGTTCCAGTACGCGGAGGCGTGGGTGTCCGCGAGCGACGGCGGCGTCGAACGCTACGTGGTGCCGCTCGCGGCCGCGTGGGGCGGCGAGACGTCCCATCCGCTGTTCGCGCAACTGGCGCTCGCGCGCGTGCGGCGCGGCCATACGGTCGGCTACCTGACCGACGCGTTCGCGCTGCCGGCGTTCGCGCGCGGCATGCTGCGCAAGCTGCGCGACGGCGCGACGGTGCTCACGTCCGACGGCGGCCGGCTCACCTTTCTGCCGGAAGACGCGCTCGCCGGGCTCGACCCGGGCGACGACGCGGAAGTGCGCTGGCTCGCGGCCGAACAGAGCAACAGCTCGCTCGTGATCGGCGACGCGATCGTGCTGAAGCTGGTGCGCAAGGTCGCGCACGGCATTCATCCGGAAGCCGAAATGAGCCGGCACCTGACGCGCATCGGCTATGCGCACACCGCGACGCTCGCCGGCGAAGTCGTGCACGTCGATCCGGACGGCACGCCGCATACGGTCGCGATCCTGCAGCGCTATGTCGACAACCAGGGCGACGCGTGGACGCGCTCGTTCGATTTCCTGCGGCGCGCGATCGACGAACTCGCGCTGCCGGCCGCGGACGAAGGCGAGGCCGCCGAAACGGACGAGGAGCCCGACGCGCTGCTCGGCTACGCGGCGTTCGCGGGCATCATCGGCACGCGGCTCGGCCAGTTGCACGTCGCGCTCGCGCAGCCGTCCGACGACCCGGCGTTCGCGCCGGAACGCGCGACGCCCGATCACGTCGACGGCTGGTGCGTGGACGCGATCGCCTCGTTCGAGCGCGCGCTCGACGTGCTGCGCACGCGGCTCGACGCGCTCGATCCGGCCACCCGTGCGTCGGCCGACGCGCTGCTCGCGTCGCGCGACGCGGCCGTCGAGGCGCTCGGCGAACTCGTGCCGCGCACGCTCGATGCGCAATGCACGCGGATTCACGGCGATTTTCATCTGGGCCAGGTGCTCGACGTGCAGGGCGACGCGCTGCTGATCGACTTCGAAGGCGAACCGGCGCGCGCGCTCGAGCGGCGTCGCGCGAAATCGCATCCGCTGCGCGACGTGGCCGGCCTGCTGCGCTCGCTGTCGTACGTGAGCGCGACCGCGCAGTTCGCGATCGAAAAAGCGCCGCCGCAGGCGGCCGGCCGCAAGCGCGCATTGTTCGACCGCTTCGGGCAGGCGGCCGCCGACCGCTTCGTCGAATGCTATCGCGCGGCCGCCGACCACGCGCCCGCGCGCTTCGTCGATCCGCACTACGCGGACCGCCTGCTGGCGCTGTTTCTGATCGACAAGGCGTCGTACGAGCTGTGCTACGAAGCCGCGAACCGGCCCGACTGGCTGAGCGTGCCGGTCGGCGGGCTCGCGGCGCTGGTCGACCGGCTGCTCGGCGACGGCGTGCTGCCCGACGACGGAGGAAACCCATGACCGACACGCTGTTCGAACGCGCGGATATCGACGCGCTGCTCGCCGGCCGCCATCCCGACCCGTTCGCGTGCCTCGGCCCGCACCAGCAGGCTGACCAGGTCGTCGTGCGGGCGCTGCTGCCCGGCGCCGAGCGCGTACGCGCGCTGTCGCCGGACGGCGCCGAACTCGGCGCGCTCGCGTGCGTCGATCGCGCCGGCTGCTTCGCGGGAACGATCGCGCGCGATGGCGGCTCGCCGCATTACCTGCTCGCGATCGACTGGCCGGACGCGCACCAGGTGACCGACGACGCGTATGCGTTCGGCACGCTGCTCGACGAAGCGGCGCTCGCGCGCTTCTCGGCCGGCGATCCCGAAGCCGTGCTCGACTGCCTCGGCGCGACACCGGTGCGCATCGACGATACCGACGGCGTGCGTTTCGCGGTGTGGGCGCCGAGCGCGCAGCGCGTATCGGTGGTCGGCGATTTCAACGCGTGGGACGGGCGCCGCCATCCGATGCGGCTGCGGCGGCCGTCCGGCGTGTGGGAGCTGTTCGTGCCGGGCATCGGCCCGGGCGAACGCTACAAGTACGAACTACGCGCGGCCGACGGGCGCGTGCTGCCGCACAAGGCCGATCCGTGCGCGCGGGCGACCGAGGCGCCGCCGCGCACGGCGTCGGTGGTCGCGGACGTCGCGGCGCTCCACGCGTTCGCATGGCACGACGACGGCTGGATGCACGCGCGGCCGCGCAACGACCGCTACCGTGTGCCGTGGTCGATCTACGAGGTCCATCCGGAATCGTGGCTGCGCATTCCCGAGCAGATGGAGCGCAGCGCGACGTGGGACGAACTCGCCGAGCGGCTGATTCCGTACGTGAAAGGAATGGGCTTCACGCACGTCGAGTTCATGCCGATCGCCGAATACCCGTTCGGCGGCTCGTGGGGCTACCAGCCGCTCGCGCAGTTCGCGCCGTCCGCGCGCTTCGGGCCGGTCGACGGCTTCGCGCGCTTCGTCGATCGCGCGCATGCGGCCGGCATCGGCGTGCTGGTCGACTGGGTGCCCGCGCATTTTCCGAACGATGCGCACGGGCTCGCGCAATTCGACGGCAGCGCGCTGTACGAGCATGCCGATCCGCGCGAGGGCATGCATCCCGACTGGAACACCTGCGTGTTCAACGTCGGGCGCACCGAGGTCAGCGCGTTCCTGGTCGCGTCGGCGCTCGCGTGGGCGCGCCGCTATCACGTCGACGGCATCCGCGTCGACGCGGTCGCGTCGATGCTGTACCGCGACTATTCGCGCAAGGAAGGCGAATGGGTGCCGAACGTGTACGGCGGCCGCGAGAACCTCGAATCGGTCGCGTTCCTGCGCCGGCTGAACGACACGCTGCACGGCGACGCCGCGCCGGCCGGCGTCGTCACCGTCGCGGAGGAATCGACCGCGTGGCCGGGCGTCACCGCGCCGACCGCCGACGGCGGGCTCGGCTTCGACTTCAAGTGGAACATGGGCTGGATGCACGACACGCTCGCGTATCTGCACGAAGACCCGATCCACCGCCGCTATCACCACGACCGGATGACGTTCGGGCTCGTGTACGCGTTCTCCGAACGCTTCGTGCTGCCGCTGTCGCACGACGAGGTCGTGCACGGCAAGGGCTCGCTCGTCGCGAAAATGCCCGGCGACGCGTGGCAACGGCTCGCGACGTTGCGCGCGTATTTCGGCTTCATGTGGGCGCATCCCGGCAAGAAGCTGCTGTTCATGGGCAGCGAATTCGCGCAATGGGCGGAGTTCGCGCACGATGCGACGCCGCACTGGGACCTGCTCGACGCGCCCGCGCATCGCGGCGTGCAGCGGCTGGTGCGGGATCTCAATCGCACGTATGCGGCCGAACCGGCGCTGCATGCGCTCGACTGCCACGCGGCCGGCTTCTCCTGGCTGATCGGCGACGACCGCGACAACAGCGTGTTCGCGTTCGCGCGCCGCGACGATGCGGGGCATCTGGTCGTCGCCGTCTGCAACTTCACGCCCGTGCCGCGCGCCGGCTATCGGCTCGGGCTGCCCGCGCCGGGTCATTGGCGCGAACTGATGAACACCGATGCCGCGACGTATGGCGGCACCAACGCCGGCAACGACGGCGCCGTGTGGGCCGAAGCCGTGCCCGCGCACGGCGAGGCGTGGTCGGCGACGTTGCGCCTGCCGCCGCTCGCGACGCTGTGGTTGACACCTGCCTGATTGCTCCCGCCCTCGACACGGAGATACGCCCCATGCCGACCGCCCTGCCCGACCGTCTCGAACCCGGCCGCAGCTATCCGCTCGGCGCGACCTGGGACGGCCTCGGGACCAACTTCGCGGTGTTTTCCGCGCACGCGCACCGGATTCAGCTGTGCGTGTTCGATCCGACCGGCCGCAAGGAACTCGCGCGCCTCGACCTGCCCGAATGCACCGACGAGGTGTGGCACGGCTATCTGCCGAACGCGCATCCGGGCACCGTGTACGGGTTCCGCGCGGACGGCCCGTACCAGCCGCAGCACGGCCATCGCTTCAATCCGACCAAGCTGCTGCTCGACCCGTACGCGCGCAAACTGGTCGGCCAGTTCCGCTGGTCGGACGCGCTGTTCGGCTATCGCGTGCATTCGAACCGGGCCGACCTGTCGATGGACCGCCGCGATTCGGCGCCCGCGATGCCGAAAGCCGTGGTCGTCGACGAAGCGTTCGACTGGAGCACCGACCGCCGCCCGAACGTGCCGTGGCGCAGCACCGTGATCTACGAGACCCACGTGCGCGGTGCATCGATGCGCCGCGCCGGGTTGCGCCCGCCGGAGCGCGGCACGTTCGCGTCGCTCGCGCATCCGGCGTTCGTCGATCACCTGCTGTCGATCGGCGTGACGACGGTCGAGCTGCTGCCGATCCATGCGTTCCTGCAGCAGCGCGAGCTCGTGAAACGCGGGCTGCGCAACTACTGGGGCTACGACACGGCCGCGTTCTTCGCGCCGGAGCCGTCGTATCTGACGACGCGGCGGCTCGACGAGATGCGCATCGCGGTGCGCCAGCTGCATGCGGCCGGCATCGAGGTCGTGCTCGACGTCGTCTACAACCACACGTGCGAAGGCAACCAGCTCGGGCCCACGCTGTCGTGGCGCGGCCTCGACAACGCGAGCTATTACCGGCTGCTGCCCGACGATCCGCGTTACCACGTCGACGAAACTGGCTGCGGCAACACGCTGAACATGTCGCATCCGCGCGTCGTGCAGATGGTGATGGATTCGCTGCGCTACTGGGCGACCGCGTTCAACATCGACGGCTTCCGCTTCGATCTCGGCGTGACGCTCGGCCGCGAGGATCACGGCTTCGAGCCCGGCGCGGGGTTCTTCGACGCGTTGCGGCAGGACCCGGTGCTCGCGCAGCGCAAGCTGATCACCGAGCCGTGGGATCTCGGCCCCGGCGGCTATCAGCTCGGCCGCCATCCGCCCGGCTTCGCCGAATGGAACGACCGGTTTCGCGATACCGTGCGGCGCTTCTGGCGCGGCGACGCGGGGCAGCGCCCGGAACTGGCCGCGCGCCTGTCGGGCTCGGCCGACCTGTTCAATCACGGCCGGCGCCGCACGTGGGCGCCGGTCAATTTCGTCACCGCGCACGACGGCTTCACGCTGGCCGACCTCGTGTCGTATGCGGGCAAGCACAACGACGCGAACGGCGAGGACAACCGCGACGGCCGCGACGACAACTGCAGCGCGAACTGGGGCGTCGAAGGGCCGACCGACGACGCGAAGATCCGCGACGTGCGCTCGCGCGTCGCGCGCTCGATGCTCGCGACGCTGTTTACCGCGCTCGGCACGCCAATGCTGGTGGCCGGCGACGAATTCGGCCGCACACAGCACGGCAACAACAACGCGTATTGCCAGGATAACGAACTGTCGTGGCTCGACTGGGACCTGGCGCACGGCGACGAAGGCGTGCAGATGACCCGCTTCGTGTCGCGGCTCGCCGCGCTGCGGCGCATGTATCCGGTGATGTCGTCGCCGCGCTATCCGAACGGCGACCGCGACGGCGCGCCGGGCATGCGCGAGATCGGCTGGTTCGACGAACGCGGCGACGCGCTGACCGTCCCCGCGTGGGAAGACGGCGAACGCCGCGCGCTGACGATGCGGCGCGTCGGCACCGGCCGCACCGGACGCACCGAGGCGTTGCTCGTGATGCTGAACGCATCGGCCGAGACCATCACGTTCCTGCCGCCTGCGCCCGTGCTCGATTACCGGATCCTGCTCGACACCGCGACGCCCGACTCGGGCCCGCGCTCGTGGCCGGACGCCGGGCTCGACGTCGCCGCGCATGCGGCCGTGATCGCGGTCGCGGCCGTGCCACCCGACCTGTCTTCGTGAGGAGCCGCCATGACGTCCCGTTCCGCCCCTTCGCCCGGCACGCACGCGTATGCGTCGTCGTTCGGCGCGACCTGCCTCGATGCGGACCGCACGCGCTTCCGGCTGTGGGCGCCCGCGAGCCGCACGGCCGCCGTCGAACTGCAGGACGCGGGCGGCCGCGCGCTCCCGATGGCGCCGGCCGGCGACGGCTGGTTCGAGACGGTCGCGCCGTGCGGCCCCGGCACGCTGTACCGCTACCTGCTCGACGACGCGCTCGCGGTGGCCGATCCCGCGTCGCGCTTCCAGCCGTACGACGTGCTGGGCCCGAGCCAGGTCGTCGATCCGGCCGCGTACCGCTGGCGTCACGACGCGTGGCGCGGCCGTCCGTGGCATGAGACGGTGCTGTACGAGCTGCACGTCGGCGCTTGCGGCGGCTACGCGGCCGTCGAGCGGCGGCTGCCGGCGATCGCCGAGCTCGGCGTGACCGCGGTCGAGCTGATGCCCGTCAATGCGTTCCCCGGCGCGCGCAACTGGGGCTACGACGGCGTGCTGCCGTTCGCGCCCGACGCGTCGTACGGGCGGCCCGAGGAACTGAAATCGCTGGTCGACACCGCGCACGGGCTCGGTCTGCAGGTGTTCCTCGACGTCGTGTACAACCACTTCGGCCCCGAAGGCAACCTGCTGCCGCGCTACGCGCTCGACTTCTTCCGCGCGGACCGGCAGACCGCGTGGGGGCCGGCGATCGACTTCTCCCGCCCGCAGACGAGCGCGTTCTTCATCGACAACGCGCTGTACTGGCTCGACGAATACCGTTTCGACGGGCTGCGCATCGACGCCGCGCACGCGATCGACGACGACGCGTGGCTGCGCGAACTCGCGCGCCGCGTGCGCGCGCACGCGGGCGACGCGCGCCACGTGCATCTCGTGCTGGAGAACGAGCGCAATACCGCGAGCCTGCTCGGCCCCGGCGGCTTCGACGCGCAATGGAACGACGACTTCCACAACAGCGCGCACGTGCTGCTGACCGGCGAGCGCGACGGTTACTACCGCGCATACGCGGATGCGCCGCTGCGCCATTTCGCGCGCACGCTCGGCGAAGGCTTCGCGTATCAGGGCGAGCCGTCGCCGCTGCACGACGGCGCCGCGCGCGGCGAGCCGAGCGCGCACCTGCCGCCGACCGCGTTCGTCGCGTTCCTGCAGAACCACGACCAGATCGGCAACCGCGCGTTCGGCGAACGGCTGCGCGCGCTCGCGAACGACGACGCGGTGCGCGCGGCCACCGCGCTGATGCTGCTCGCGCCGTCGATCCCGCTGCTGTTCATGGGCGAGGAAGACGGCAGCACGCAGCCGTTCCAGTTCTTCACCGACTATCGCGGCGCGCTCGCCGACGCGGTGCGCGAAGGCCGGCGTCGCGAATTCGCCGCGTTTCCCGCATTCGCCGACGCCGCGCATCGCGACGCGATTCCCGATCCGAACGACATCGCGACGTTCGTGCGCTCGTCGTCGCACCATCCGCCCGACGAGTCGTGGCCCGACGCGGCCGCGTGGCGGCGCTTCTACCGCAGCGCGCTGGCCGTGCGCGCGGCGCTCGTGACGCCGCACCTCGCCGATGCGCGCTCGCTCGGCGTCGACCTGCTCGCGGGCGACGGCGACCCGCCCGCGCTGGTCGCGCGCTGGCGTCTCGGCGACGGCAGCACGCTGACGATCGCGCTGAATCTCGGCTCGCACGACGCGACGCTGCCCGCGCTGCCGGTCGGCAAGATCGTGTTCGAGACGCCGCCGCGCGCGCGCGACCGGCTGCCCGGCGGGCACGTGCCGCCGCGCGCGTGCATCGCGTGGCGCAACGGCGCGGTCAACCACGATGCGCGGCAGCACCGCGCGAACGGACGGAGCCCTTCATGACGACCGACGTCCCGATCGCGGCGCTCGCCCGGGCGGCCGGCCTGGAACCCGACTGGACCGACTCGGGCGGCGTCGCACGACGCGTAGACGACGATGCGCTCGTCGCGCTCGTCGATGCGCTCGGCTGGCCGTGCGGCACCGCGATCCAGCGGGTCGACAGCGCGGCGGCGCTCGCCGATGCGAACGCGGCGCCGCCGCGCGTCGTGACCGGTGACGCCAGCCTGCCGGTGACGCTGCCCGCGACCGTCGCGGCGCCGGGCGCGCGCTTCCGGATCTCGCTCGAAACCGGCGGGCACGTGGATGGCCGCGTGGGCGGCACGGGCGAACACGGCACGCTGCCGCCGCTCGCGATGCCCGGCTATCACGCGCTCGACATCGGCGAGCAGCGTATCGGGCTCGCGATCGCGCCGCCGGGGGCGCGACCGTTCGACGCGTTCGCCCGCGCCCACGACGCGGGCCGCCGCTGGGGCATCGCGGCGCAGCTCTACAGCCTGCGCCGCACCGGCGACGACGGCGCGGGCGACTACACGGCGCTCGCGCGGCTCGCCGCACAGGCCGCGCGCCACGGCGCGCAGGCGGTGGCGATCAGCCCGACGCACGCCGGCTATCCGGCCCTCCCCGCGCACGACAGCCCGTATTCGCCGTCGTCGCGACGCTGGCACAACGTCGCGTATCTCGACTGCGATGCGGTGCCGGGCGCCGATGTCGCGCGTCGGGCACCCGACGGCCCGGCCGATGCCGCGCTGATCGACTGGCCGCACGTGCTACCGGCGAAGCTGCGCCGTCTGCGTGCGTGCTTCGACGCATGGCGCGCCAGCGACGACCCGTCGCGCGATACGTTCCAGCGTTTTCGTGCGGCGGGTGGCGCGGCGCTCGACGCGCATGCGCGCTTCGATGCGCTGCAGGCGTTCTGCATCGAGCACGGGATCGGCGCGGACTGGCGGCAGTGGCCCGCGCAATGGCGCATGCCGGGATCGGCGGAAGTCGACGCATTCGCGCACGCGCATGCCGACACGATCGCGTTCCACGCGTTCCTGCAATGGTGCGCGTCGCGCGCGCTCGGCGACGCGCAGCACGCGGCGCGCGGCGCGGGGATGGCGACCGGGCTGATCGCCGATCTCGCGGTCGGCTCCGATCAGGCCGGCAGCGACGCGTGGGCGCACGGCACGACGCTGCTGCGCGGCGTGTCGCTCGGCGCGCCGCCCGACCTGTTCAATGCGGCCGGCCAGGCGTGGGGCGTGACGACGTGGACGCCCCACGCGCTGCGCGCGGACGGCTTCATGCCGTTCATCGAGCTGCTGCGCGCGGCGTTCGCGCACGCGGGCGGCATCCGCATCGACCACGTGCTCGGCTTCGCGCGGATGTGGATCGTGCCGAACGGCGGCTCGCCGCGCAGCGGCGCGTATCTGCGCTATCCGCTCGACGATCTGGTGCGGCTCGTCGCGCTGGAAGCGGCGCGTCATCGCGCGATCGCGATCGGCGAGGATCTCGGCACCGTGCCGGCCGGGTTGCGCGAACGGCTCGGCGCGCAGGGTGTCGCGGGCATGCGCGTGCTGTGGTTCGAGCGCGACGCGAATGGCGCGTTCCGGCCGCCGTCCGCGTGGGATCGCGACGCGATCGCGATGACGTCGACGCACGATTTGCCGACCGTGGCCGGCTGGTGGCGCGGCGTCGATCTCGGGTGGCGGCGCTTAGCGGCCGAGGCCGAAGCCGAGGCCGCGAAGCGGCGCGACGAAGCGCAATCGCGAGACGTCGCTGCCCCGGCGCCGGACGATGCGAGCGCGCACGATTCGGACGAGATCGTGCAAAGCATGGCGTTCGGACACGACACCGTACAGCGCCCCGATTCGAATCGCGCGACGCCCCCGCCGCCGCCCGAACTGCTCGCCGCGCATGCGGAACGCGCGACCGAGCGCGCGGCGCTGTGGCACGCGCTGCAGCACGCCGGCTGCGCGCCGGCCGGCGCCGCGGTGCCGCCGGCCGACATGCCGCCGGTGAACGCGATCCTGGCCTACGTCGCGAGCAGCCCGTCGCCGCTCGCGCTGCTGCCACTCGAGGATCTGCTCGCGCTCGACGCGCAGCCGAACCTGCCGGGGCCGCCGTGCGGCCATCCGAACTGGCGGCAGCGACTGCCGCGCCCGATCGACACGCTGTTCGACGCCGACGTACGCACGCGCATCGCCGCGGTCGTGCAGGCGCGCCGCGCGCGGAGGCACGGCCCATGACCCCACGCGCGACGCTGCGACTGCAGCTGCATGCGGGCTTCACGTTCGACGACGCGGCCGCACACGCCGACTACTTCGCGCGGCTCGGCGTCAGCCACCTGTACCTGTCGCCGGTGTCGACGGCCGAGCCCGGCTCGCTGCACGGCTACGACACCGTCGACCACGGCGCGCTCAGCGCGGAACTCGGCGGCGAAGCCGGCTTCATGCGGCTCGTCGACGCGCTGCGCGCACGCGGCCTCGGCATCATCATCGACATCGTGCCGAACCACATGGGCGTCGGCGGATCGTCGAACGGCTGGTGGAACGACGTGCTCGAATGGGGGTCGGCGAGCCCGTACGCGCGCTATTTCGACATCGACTGGCATCCGCCCGACCCGGCGCTCGACGGCAAGGTGCTATTGCCGTGCCTCGGCGTGCCGTACGGCGATGCGCTCGCGGCCGGCGACATCACGCTGCGCGCCGATCCGGCCGCGGGCCGCTTCTACATCGCATGCCCGGGGCGGCGGCTGCCGGTCGCCGCCGCCACCTATGCGGAAATCCTGCGCATCGCGAATCGCGCGGACCTGAACGCGCTCGCCGAGCGCTTCGACGTCGCGCCGGTCCGCGACAGCGCGCGGCTGGCCGCCGCCCATGCGGCGCTGCGCGACCATGCGGCCGCGCACGGCCCGCATGCGCTCGACGCGGTATTGCGCGGCGCCGATCCGCGCCGCGCGCGCTCGCGCGCGTGCCTGCACCACTTGCTCGAACGTCAGCACTACCGGCTCGCGTGGTGGCGCACGGCCGCCGACGAGCTGAACTGGCGGCGCTTCTTCGACATCGCGACGCTCGCGGCCGTGCGCGTCGAAGACGAGGCGGTGTTCGACGCCGTGCATGCGCTGCCGCTGCGCCTCCATGCGGCCGGGCTCGTCGACGGCGTGCGCGTCGATCACGTCGACGGCCTCGCCGATCCGCGCGCGTATTGCCGTCGGCTGCACGCGCGGCTCGCCTCGCAGCGCGACGCGCGGCCCTATATCGTCGTCGAGAAGATCCTCGCGCCCGGCGAAGCACTGCGCACCGACTGGGCCGTCGACGGCACGACCGGCTACGACTTCATGAACGACGTCGGCGCGCTGCTGCACGACCCGGCCGGCGCCGAACCGCTCGCCGCGCACTGGGCGGCCGTATCGGGCTCCGCGCGCACGTTCGCGCAGGAAGCGCTCGACGGCAAGCGGCGCGTGCTGATGCGCCAGCTCGCCGGCGAGCATGCGCGCGTCGCGCGGCTGCTGCACGGGATTGCGCGGGCGTCGCCCGCGACGCGCGACGTCAGCCTGATCGCGATCCGGCGCGTGCTCGGCGAACTCGCGATACGGCTGCCCGTGTACCGGATGTATCCGGCGCGGGGCGCCGAACCGGCCGACGCCGACCGGCACGTGCTCGCGCACGCGTACGACGGTGCTTGCGCGGCGATCGATCCGACCGACCGCTTCGCGCTCGAGCGTGTCGCCGCGTGGCTCGGCTTGCCGGTCGTGCGCGTGCCGCGCGTGGACGCCGATACGCTGGTCGCCGCGCGTGTCGCGTTCGCGCAGCTCACCGCGCCGCTGGCCGCGAAGGGCGTCGAGGATACGGCCAACTATCGCTACGGCCGGCTGCTGTCGCGCAACGAGGTCGGCGCCGATGCCGGCGACTTCAGCCTGTCGCGCGGCGCGTTCCATGCACGCAACCGGCGCCGCGCGCGCACCGCGCCGCACGGGCTCGTCGCGACGGCCACGCACGATCACAAGCGCGGCGAGGACGCGCGTGCGCGGCTCGCGGTGCTGAGCGAGGTGCCCGATGCGTGGCGCGCGGTGTCGCTCGACTGGTCGGCGCTGAATCAGCCGCATCGCGGCGGCGCGCACCACGACCTCGCATGGACGCCCGGGCCGGCCGCCGAGGCGATGCTGGTCCAGACGCTCGTCGGCTGCTGGCCGCCTGCGCTCGCCCCCGACGACGCGGCCGGCCTCGACGCGCTCGCGACGCGCGTCGTGCAATGGCAGACGAAGGCGCTGCGCGAGGCGAAGCAGTACACCGACTGGCTCGCGCCGGAACCGGACTACGAGCGCGGCTGCGAAGCGTTCGTCCGCGCGATCCTGACGCCGCGCGGCGCGGGCGATTTTGCGCATCGGCTGCATGCGTTCGTCGCACGGATCGCGCCGGCCGGCGTCGTCAACAGCCTGACGCAAACGGCGCTGCGGATCGCGTCGCCCGGCGTACCCGATCTCTATCAAGGTAGCGAGTCATGGGATCACTCGCTCGTCGATCCGGATAACCGGCGCGACGTGCCGTTCGCGACGCTGGCGACCGAAGCGGTCGACGGGCCGGCTGCGTCGTATCTATCGACATGGCCCGATGCGCGCGTGAAGCGTGCGCTGATCGAGCGGATGCTGGCGCTGCGTGCGCGATGGCCGACGACGTTCGCGGACGGCGCATACGTTCCGTTGCGGGTGCGCGGCACGCTCGCGCGGCACGCGGTGGCGTTCGCGCGGTGCGATGACGCGGCGACCGTGGTGGTGATCGCGACTCGGCTCGCATGCCGGTTGCTCGGCGAAGCGCCTGCGTTGCCGCGTGTGGAGCCTGTGCGATGGGACGATACGGCGGTCGTGCTGCCGCGCGACGTCGAAGGGCCGTGGGTCGATGCGTTGAATGCGGGGGACGCAATCGATGCGCCGGAAGGAGTGCTGGCGCTCGATCGCTGTCTGGCCGAGTTGCCTGTGGCGGTGCTGGTCGCGGGACGGACGAATCAGGATCGTCCCGGACACGCTCGCACCCGGTAGCCCCTCGGTCGTCGTCACCTACGGAATGGAGACTCATAGCCCACTTAAAGGGGTCGAAACAATTTCCGACGGATGTCGTGTCCACACCGCCCGTCTGTGGCTCGGGGATAATCGAATTTATGCAAAACAGGCCGCGTATAATCGTTTTTGTACATCCGTAATCGATTTGCGCACAAAACCGACGTTTCTAATCGATTTTGAGCAGAGCCTGAGCCGACTGACAGGAGCCTCCCCATGCCCGAATTGCCCGACGATCCGATTGGCGGCGCGTGGTTAATCGCGAACTGCGACGTTGCGCCGATGGCTCGGCCTCCCGTACTCAGTCGCATCGGGAGCCGACGAGCCACCGAAATCGTCGACGGCTATCGACTCGAAACCTACCCGGAACTCATGCGTCCGTCGGATGACTTCGCCGCCCATCTCCAGTTTCATCTGCGTCACGAGATCCCGCAACTGGAGCTTCTCACGCGCTTGTTCAAGAAATCGGGCCCCAGTGCCATCCAGGCGTGGATCGACGCCGAGCCGACCGGTCAGTATGCCCGTCGCGCCGCTTTTCTTTACGAATGGCTCATCGATGACCACCTGAGTGTTCCCGAGCGACTGGGCGGCAACTACGTCGACGTCCTCGACGACACCAAGATCGTCACCTCGTCCCGCAACCACATTCTGAGAAATGCCCGGTGGCGGGTGAACGACAACCTGCCGGGTACGCGCTACTTCTGCCCGACGCTCGTCAAGACTGCAGCTTTCATGGAGGCCGCCGCGCTTGACGTGCCGCGTCTCTTCGCCGATCTGGCAAAGGAGTTCGGCGAGGATTTGCTGATGCGTGCGGCAACCTGGATGACATTGCGGGAAAGCAAGGCCAGTTTTGCCATCGAGGGAGAGGCTGACCACACCACTCGTATCCAGCGCTTCGCCGACGTCATGGCCCGACGTACCGCTCAGGGCGAACAACCGTTGACAGATGCCGCCGCTGCCGAACTGCAGCGGGAAATCCTCGGCGAGCGAACCACGCTCACGCATTTCGGCTTCCGGCAATCGCCCGTATTCGTCGGAGAGACCATACGCTTTAGCGAAGTCGTCCACTACGTGGCGCCTGGACAAGACGATGTTCCGGCAATGCTCGACGGACTTCGCGCATTCCTGGAGCGCACTACCGGGCAATCTCCGGTGCTGCGCAGCACGGTCGCAGCCTTCGGTTTCGTCTATGTTCATCCATTAGCGGACGGAAACGGCCGCGTCCATCGCTTCCTGATCAACGATGTCCTGCGCCGGGACGGCGCCATTCCCGCGCCGGTGATCCTTCCCGTTTCCGCGGTGATCATGGACGACGCCGGCGAACGTCGCGGATACGACAGCGTACTGGATCAGGTGTCCGTACCCCTGATGGAACAAGTGCGCGACAACATATCGTTCACAGCGGCCCAGACGTCTTATCCGGACGGTGTCGTATCCAATTTCGCGTTTGACGGCGCCGAACGGGCAAGACCTCTATGGCGGTATCCGGATCTGAGTCCGCATGTGCAATATCTGGCCAACATCATCCGGCGCACGCTAACCGAACACATGCGCGAGGAGTCGCGCTATTTGCGAAGCCACACGCTGGCTCGGCAGGCGCTCAAGGAAATCGTCGAAATGCCGGATCATCAAGCCGACCGGGTACTACGATCGCTCGAGCAAAACAACGGACAACTCAGCAACGTCCTCGCGAAGGAAATGCCTGTCCTGCAACGACCCGGTATTTGGCCCGCTATCGTTGATGCGGTTTCTGCGGCATTTCGCGACGGTGAATCGGTCGATGTCGCGATTGCCGACCGTTACCGGCCCGAACGGCCGGCGGGCCAGTAAATACCCGACCTCACGACCACTCTTCCGGCGGCATCTCGCCGCTATCGTCTTCCCACAGCGGTTTCCGTGTATCTTCGCTGCGGCTCGGCGTCACCGGCCCATTTCCGTTTGCACGATCGCCACCGCGCTCACCGCGCCGCGCACCGTCGCGCGGGGCCGCCGCATGCGGTCGTGCGCGCACCCGCGTCGGCGTCACGGTCCGCTGGCCGTCGCGGCGACGATCGTCCGTCGATCCCGCATCGTTCGTCTGTCGTGCATTCGAAGCCGTATCCATTTTTCTCTCCTGAGTCATCGAAAAAACCGGTCGCCCGAACGCAGCAATTTCGGTGCCGCGCGCCGGGCAAGCGTCTTGCTCCATCGCTTCGCCCCCTAACCGTTCCGGAGGTGACGATGACGAATCGCAACGCGCCGCCCGCCACACGCCGCCGCCTCGGCGGATGGATGGCCACCGAGGAATCGCACATGGCCGCGTTCCGCGAAAAAATGGCAAACGAAGCGCGCGCGCATGCCGGCGACCGGCTGCGCACGCCGGCCGTGCAGGAGCTCGCGCGGCTGTTCGACGACAACGCGGTGCTGCACATGAGCCTGACGCGCGCGATCGACGAAGCGCTCGAAGCCGGATACCGGCTCGGCTACGCGTCGATCGGCGAGCTGATGACGGTGCTCGACCATCTGATGACCTACACGCCGCCGTTCAGCGAGGAAAGCCTGATCGTGTGCCCGCTGAATGCGTTCTTCGACTGGCCGATGTGCATGCCGTCGGGTCACGCGGTGTTTCGCGACGCGTCGGTCAATGCGCAGTTGAAGCGCGTATTGAATGCGTGGTGCGACTTCCTTGGCGGCCCGCATTCGCGCGCGCATCTCGACACGTCGCCGCCCGACGGCTGGTTCTGCGACGAAGCGCGCAAGCGCCTCGGGCTGTCGCAGTTCCAGTATCGCGAAGACCAGCCGCACTGGGGCTTCGATTCGTGGAACGACTTCTTCACGCGGCGCTTTCGCGACGGCGCGCGGCCCGTCGCGGCGCCCGACGATCCGCACGTGATCGTCAGCGCGTGCGAAGCGTCGCCGTATCACACCGAAACGAACGTGAAGCTGCGCGACACGTTCTGGATCAAGGCGCAGCCGTACTCGCTACGCGACCTCTTCACGCCCGCGTGGCTGTCGCTCGCCGAGCGCTTCGTCGGCGGCGACGTCTACCAGGCCTACCTCAGCGCGTACAACTACCATCGCTGGCATGCGCCGGTGCGCGGCGTGGTCACGCACGCGTATCGGGTGGACGGCGCCTATTACTCGGTCGCCGAAGCGGAAGGCCCGGACCCGGCCGGGTTGAACGACTCGCAGGGCTACATGACGGCGGTCGCCGCGCGCGCGGTGGTCGCGATCTCGAGCGACGATCCCGGCATCGGCACGGTGGCCGCCGTGTTCGTCGGGATGGGCGACGTGTCGTCGTGCGTGATCGAGGTCATGCCGGGGCAGCGCGTCGACAAGGGCGACGAGATCGGCTATTTCCAGTTCGGCGGCTCGACCTACTGTCTGCTGTTCGAGGCCGGCGTGATCGACCGCTTCCTGTACGCGCCGCCGTTCGAAGGCCAGCCGCCGGTCGTGCAGGTCAATGCGCCCGTCGCGATCGCGCGGTGAGCGCCGCGCGCGGCCCGGTGCGTCACGCTTCCGTGGCGTCGAACCGGGCGCCGTCGTGCCGCTGCACGCAGCGCAGGACCGACAGGCCGTCGGCAGTCAACGCGGGGCGGTGTTGGCCGGACGCATCGTCGCGCTCCATCACGATCAGGTGTTGTTCGACGAGCGCGACGATGTCGTCGCGGTCGATCTGGATCTGTTCCGGCGCGTGATGCGCCAGGAACAGCGCGGCAAATTCGTGTGCGGTCAGCATGCTCGTTTCCCCGTTGGCGGCGATGCGCGGCGCGACACCGGCGTCGCATCCGCAGCGGCGCGAATCGTGCGCCGGCGACGTTACGGGCATGCAGGGAACGTGCCAATCGGTGTTATTCGACTGGTGGCCGTGCGGCGCGCGCGCCGCGCGATGTGGCACCGCACGGCGCGTTCGAGCCGCTGCAAAGTTTTCAACGGCATGTAAGGGCGGCGGGCCGCACGCGGCCGGCGGAAAAGCGAGCGAAACACATGGGGACTGTACGCGCTGCTCACGGCCCCCGCGGGCCGAACAGCCCCGCCCGCGCCGGCCCGGCCGGCGCACGGAAATACCCGCTATGCAGCACCACGTCGTGGTTGCCGCTGGCCAGCACGTCCGCGCACGCGGCTTCGATACGCGCACGGCCGCGCTCGAACGCGTCGCGCAAATCGGCCTCCAGCGCGGAGTGCGCGCCGAAATGATCTTCCAGCGCCTCGACGGTGATCGCGCAGGCGTGCGGCACCCCGTCGACGTCGACGACGAAGCGCAACTGCAGCGCCGCGCCGTCGAACGTGGGCGGTTCGTCGGTCAGCGTCACGGCGCGTGGGGAATCGGCCGGCATCGGCTCAGGCCCTCCGCGCCGCGAGATGCTCGACCAGCGCGCCGTTGAACGCGGGCAGATCGTCCGGCTTGCGGCTCGTGATCAGGTTGCCGTCGCGCACGACTTCCTCGTCCACCCACTTGCCGCCCGCGTGACGGATGTCGTCCTGCAGGCTCGGCCAGCTCGTCATCGTCTTGCCTTCGACGAGCCCGGCCGATACCAGCAGCCAGCCACCGTGGCAGATCGCCGCGATCGGCTTGCCGGCGCCGACGGCCGCCGTCACGAATTCGCGCGCGGCCGGCACCATCCGGATCGCATCGCCGTTGATGACGCCGCCCGGCAGCACGACCGCGTCGTAGTCGCCTTCGCGCGCATCGTCGAACGTGCGGTCGACCTTCACGCGCTCGCCCTTGTCGACGTGCCGGAAACCCTGGATCTCGCCGCGCTGCTGCGAAATCACGTCCACCTGCGCGCCTTCGGCCGCGAGCGCGCACTGCGGTTCGACGAGCTCGGCTTCCTCGAAGCCGTCGACCGCGAGAATCGCTACCTTGCAATGATCCAGCCTGCCGCTCATGAATGCCTCCGTGGATGGGATGGGGATAGAGATAGGTCGGCACATGTCGTGCCGTTGCCTGTCGCGCAGCAATCGCCGTTCCGGCTGCGGAAGCCGCGGGCCAGCAGCCTCGCCGCGCCGTGCGTAGCGCGGCACAAAGGGGAACGACCCGCGATCGATGGCGGCCACCCGCGAACGAGCGGGATCGGCCGCTGCACGTCGCCGCGCCCGGCTGCAAAGATTTCAACGGGATGTAACGCAACGCCGCGGCGACGCCGCACGTCGATCCGGCGCGATTACTGCAGATGGCGGGCGGCGTCGAGCATCGCGTCGGTCAGCTCGACCGTCAGCGTCAGGTTTTCGCCGGTATCGGGCAATTGCTCGAGCGTCTGCTGCACGGCGTCGTGCAGCATCGCGTGCACGCGCATCCGCGCGCCTTCGTCGAGATCCGCGTAGCGTTCCATCGTCGAGCATTCGAGCGCGAGCACGACCGAATGCCGGGCCGCCTCGGGCGGCGCCTCGACGGCGTTCGCCCACGCCGCATGGAACATGACCCTGCCCGTTTCGACGTCCACGTGGACCGTCGTGTCGAGATCGTCCATGTCGCTTGCGTCGCCGTCGATCTCGTCGTGCTCCAGGAAAATCCGGGAATTCGATTGCATGATGTCCTCCTGCGTGGTGGCGGCGCGCCCGTCCCGGGAAACCGCGCCGCCATCGCGCCGTGCCGGCCGCGCCGGCACGACACCGTCAATAACCGCTGGAACCGCCGCCCGTGCCGCCGGCTCCACCGCCGCCCGTGCCCGTCGAGCCCGCCGAACCGCCGTTGCCGGCGCCCGTGCCGCCGCCAACACCGCCGCCCGCGGCGCCGCTACCGCCCTGGCCGGCGCCGTTCGGGCCGCCGCCCGGCTTCACGTGGCCGGCCGCCCCGCTATGCGAACGCGTCCCGTGCTTCGCGCCATGCCGTTGCGTGCCCGCCGGCGGAGGCGGCGCCGCCGTATTGCCGTTGGCGCTGGGCGTCGACATGTCCATCGACGGATTCGGCGCGCCGGTGCCCTCGTCCGAGCGCTGCGAATTCTGCGCCCACGCGGCCGGCGCGGCCGCGACGATCGCGACGGCCGCGCAGGCCAGCACGCGCCGCGCGACAAACTTCGATTCGAATGCTGACTTCATGGCGTTTTCTCCCTATGGGTGATCGCGTGATGGAAATTCCTGCTCCGACGTTTCAGCAAGGCCCATGCCGTCACCGGGCACGTTCGCGACGCGGCACGGGATTTGCGACGCCTCTGTCCGGACGACCTTTCTGTCACCTCATACGGAGCCCCTGCCTCATGCCTTCCGCTTCTGCTTCCCATGCGCACGGCAAGCGCCACACGCGCCGTCCGGGCCGCGCGCGCAGCGCCGACCCGACCCACCGCAAGCGCTGGTCCGGCGAAGTCACGCAAAAAAGCGATGCGCTCGACATCGAGCCCGACATCTTCAAATCCGACGATCCGGCCGCGATCGCGGCGTCGCTGAAGCACTCGGCCGAGCACAGCCGCCGCCGCAAGGCGTCGCCGTTCCAGTCGGCGATGTCGATGCTGAACTTCTACGTGAACCGCGCGGGCCGCAACCTACCGAAGACGCGCCGTACGACGCTCGAACGCGCGAAGCGGAAACTGCGCGAAGCCTTCGGCCGCAAGCCGTGACGGCTGGCGCGCCGCCCGTCTCCCTCCCTGCGATTCACACGCATGCACGAAACCCTCTGGTACCTGATCATCGGCGCCGTGCTGCTCGGCATGGGCGTCGTGACGTCGGCGCTGCGCCACCTTCCCTGTAGCTCGGCCATGATTTACCTGGTGCTCGGCGTCGCGCTCGGCCCGGCCGGCGCCGGCCTGCTGCATCTCGACCTCGAACGCGACGGGCCACTGCTGCGCGAGATCGTCGAAGTCGCGCTGCTCGTGTCGCTGTTCGCGATCGGGCTGCGTCTGCGCGTGCCGCTGTCCGACAAGCTGTGGCTCGTGCCGTGCCGTCTCGGGCTGCTCGCGATGATCGTCACCGTGCCGCTGCTCGCCGCATGCGCGGTGCTCGCGCTGGACCTCGGCTGGGGCCCCGCGCTGCTGCTCGCGGCGATCCTCGCGCCGACCGACCCGGTGCTCGCGCACGACGTGCAGGTGCACGATCCGGGCGATCGCGACCTGGTGCGCTTCGCGTTGTCCGGCGAAGGCGGGATGAACGACGGCATCGCGCTGCCGTTCGCGCTCGCGGGGCTCGCGCTGTGCGGCGCACCGGGCGCCACGCACGGCATCCCGCCGCTGTCCGGCACGTTCGCGCTCGTCGCGCTGTGGGGCATCGCCGGTGCGGCCGCGATCGGCGGCGGGCTCGGCTGGGTCACGACGAAGACGATCGGCTGGCTGCGCACGCGCCACGGCCAGGCGCTCGGCCTCGAAGGCTTCTTCGCGCTCGCGCTGATCGTGCTGTCGTTCGGCGCCGCGCAGCTCGCGCACACGTTCGGCTTCATCGCGACGTTCGCGGCCGGCGTCGCGATGCGGTGGGTCGAGCATCGCGCGAGCGGCGACCGGCCGCCGCGCGAAGTGATCGGCCAGATCGACTCGGAAGACGTGGTCGCCACCGAGAAGCATCCGGACAAAGCGCATGCGTTCATGGCCGAATCGGTGCTCGGCTTCACGATCGAGCTCGAACGGATCGCCGAAGCGATCGTGATGACGATGATCGGCAGCGTGCTCGCGACGCTGCCCGGCCCGCTGCTCACGTGGGGCGCCATCGCGCTGGCCGCCGCGCTGTTCGTCGCCGTGCGTCCGCTCGCGGTGCTGGTCACGCTCACCGGCTCGCGCGCGACGCATGCGCAGCGGCGGCTGATGGCGTGGTTCGGCATCCGCGGGATCGGTTCGTTTTACTACCTGCTGTTCGCGCTCGAGCACGGGCCGTCCGAGGTGGTGCGCCCGCTCGCGGCGCCGGTGCTGGCCGTGGTATCGGCTTCGGTGGTCGCGCACGGGATCTCCGCGACGCCGCTGATGAACTGGTATTACCGGCTGCAGCAGCATCGGCGCTGACGCTTCACGCGTCGGCGCCGAGCCGCGCCCGCATCGCCGCAGTGATGCGCTGCCGCGTGCTCGCATAGCCTTCCCACGGGTCGCGCTTCAGCGTGTCCAGCCGTTCGTGCAGCGTATCGATCGTCCATTGCGCGCCGCCCGTCGTGTCGGGCACCTCGTCCCAGTCGAGCGGCACCGACACGCCCATGCCGGGCCGCGCGCGCACCGAATACGCGGCGATCGTGCTCGCGCCGCGCCCGTTGCGCAGGTAGTCGACGAAGATCTTGCCGCGCCGGTGGCGCGGCCCCATCGTCGCGGTGAAACGGTCGGGCAGCGTGCCGGCCACGTGCTGCGCGACCGCGCGCGAAAAGTCCTTCACGTCGTCCCAGCCCGCATGCCGCGTGAGCGGCACGACGACGTGCAGCCCCTTGCCGCCGCTCGTCTTGCAGAACGACACGAGCCCCAGCTCGTCGAGCAGCCCGCGCACGAGTTGCGCGGCGTCGATCATCGTGCGCCACGGCAGCGCCGGGTCGGGATCGAGGTCGAACACGATGCGGTCCGGCCGCTCGATGTTCGACGCGTGCGCGTTCCACGTGTGCAGCTCGACCGTGCCCATCTGCGCGGCGCCGAGCAGCGCATCGACGCTGTCGATCGACAGCAGCGGCCCGTGGCCGGGATCGAGCCCTTCGTGCTGCGTGACGAACGGAATCTCGCGGCGCTCCGCGTGCTTCTGGAAGAACAGCTCGCCGGCGATGTCGCCCGGCGCGCGCACGAGCGACACCGGCCGGCCTTTCAGGTCGGCCAGCAGCCACGGCGCGACCCACTGCCAGTAACGCGCGAGATCGATCTTGCGCGTGCCGCTTTGCGGGTCGAGCACGCGCTCGGGATGCGTGATGCGCACGCGGCCGAGCGTGTCGGGGCCGGACGCGTCGCCTTCCGCGCGGGCGGCTGCACGAGCACGTGACGGGCGCTTGCGATCGGCGGTGTCGTGAGCGGGCGACGATGCGCGCTTGCGTGTGTCGTCGTGCGGGGTCTGGCGTTGATCCATCGTCACCTCCGTTTCCGTGTGTTTCGGCATTTCGCGGACGATCTGCTCTGCCGGCTTGTCGTCGCGCAGCGCGATGAACGCGGCCTGCCGCACGATCCCGTCGCCGGTCCATTCCGCGAATTCGCATTCGGCGACGAGCGTCGGCTCGACCCAGTGCACGCGCGTGCGCGTGCGTTCGCGCGGCGGCGCATCGAACGGCATCGTGTCGCGTTCGTGCTTGCGCAGGATCGCGGCGAGACGGTCGAGCATCCGCGCGTCGAAGCCGGTGCCGACGCGGCCGACGTAGCGCAGCGGCGCCGGCCCGCGCCGCCGTTTGCCGGCCGGCGCCGGTTCGTGCACGCCGAGCAGCAGCGCGCCGAAGCCGTGCCGGCTGCCGGACGGCTCCGTAAAGCCGCCGATCACGAACTCCTGCCGACGCCGGCATTTGAGCTTGATCCACGCAGGCGAACGACCGGCGCGGTAGCGCGAGTCCGCACGCTTGCCGATCAGCCCTTCGAGGCCGGTGTCGCACGCGCTCGCGATCAGCGACGCGACGTCCTCGCCGAGATCCGGCGAAAAGCGCACGCGCGCCGGGTCGCTGCTCGCGAGCAGCGGTTCGAGCAGCGCGCGACGCGCGGTGAGCGGCGCGTCGCGCAGGTCGTAGCCGTCGAGATAAGGCAGATCGAATACGAAGAAGGTGACCGTGTCCGAGCGGTCCGCGCCGAACGCGTTCTGCAGCGCCTGGAAATCGGGCAGGCCGTTTTCGCCGAGCACGACGGCCTCGCCGTCGAGCCATGCGTCGTCGACGTCTAGCGCCGCGAGCGCGTCGCGCTGCGCGCGCAGCTTCGCGGTCCAGTCGCGGCCTTCGCGCGTCATCAGCGTGACGCGCCGGCGGGCGCCCTTCCCTGCGATGCGCGCAAGGATCCGATAGCCGTCGAACTTCAGTTCGTAGCACCAGCCGCCCTGGGTCGGCGGCGCGTCGACCAGCGTCGCGAGTTGCGGCGCGACGCGCTCGGGCAACGGCGCACGCACCGCGCCTTCGACCTGCGATGGATCGGCGGGGCGGGGGCTTTCGTGGCTGGCGTGGCTTTTGCGGCTTGCGTCGCTTGCGTGTCGCGCGTCATGTCCATCGCCGGCCGCACCGGTCGATCCGCCGCGCCGCGTCGCGCGCTTGCGCGCCGCGCCGTTGGACGCGCCGTCGTGCACGCTCCCCGGCCGCTCGCCGACGACGTCGAATTCGTCGGCGCTGCGGGCGTCGTCGTCGCGCTCCTTGATCAGCAGCCATTGCTCCTGGCGCCCTTCCTGCCGCCCGCTGCGCACGAGCGCCCAGCCGCCGTGCAGCTTCTCGCCGTCGAGCCGAAACGTCAGCTTGCCCGCCCGATAGCCTTCGCGCGCCTGCGCGACGCCGCCGTCGGGCGTCCACGTCCCCTCGTCCCAGACGACGACCGACCCCGCACCGTAATGCCCGGCCGGAATCTCGCCTTCGAACGACGCGTATTCGAGCGGATGGTCCTCGACGTGCACCGCGAGCCGCTTCACCTGCGGATCGAAGCTCGGCCCCTTCGGCACGGCCCACGATTTCAGCGTGCCGTCGAGTTCGAGCCGGAAGTCGTAGTGCAGCCGTCGCGCATGGTGTTCCTGGATCACGAAGCGCAGCGGATGGCGTGCGCGCGCGGCAGGCTTCGCGTTCGGCTTCGTGCCCGCTTTCGCATCGGCCTTCGTGCGCCGCTTCCCGTGCGCGCCTTCGGGCTCGGGCGTCGCGCCGAAATGGCGCTTGCGGCGATACGGATCGAGCTTGCCGGCCATCGCGTCACCTCGTCGGATCGGAGTCGGAGTCGAAATCGGAGTCGGCGTGATCGGCGTCACGCCGCGTGCTTGCGGCGCGCGGCGGTCTTCTTCGTCGCAGGGTCGCTCGCCGCGCCGCGTTTCGCGGCGGTTTTCTTCGCCGCGGTTTTCGTTGCCGTGCCTTTCGATGCGGATTTCGAGGGCGGCTTGCGGCGCGCGCCGCCCCGCGACGAGGACGATGACGAAGACGCCTCGTCCTCCCCTTCGTCGCGCTCGCCACGCAGATCCGCCGCCCGCGCACCGGCGCCGCCCTTCAGGCTGCGCTTCAGCAACTCGGTGAGATCGACGACGTTGCTCGCCGCGCGGCCGGTCTGCGCGGGCCGATCCTCGATCTCCTCGATCTTGCCCGCACGCACCTTGCGCTCGACCAGTTCGAGGATGTCGTCGCGAAACGTGTCGTGATATTCATCGGGCGTCCAGGTGCCGGACATGTCGTCGATCAGCTTCTTCGCCATCCCGAGCTCGCGCGCGGTGACGCCCGCGCCCTTCGCGTCGCCGGCCGGCACCGACAGTTCGTCGAGCGGCCGCAGTTCTTCCTGCCAGCGCAGCGTATCGAGCGCGAGTATCGGCCCGACCGGAATCAGCGCGCCCAGATGCTGGCGGTCGCGCATCACCACGAGCGCGATGCCGATCTTGCCGCTGTCCTTCAGCGCGTCGCGCAGCAGCGTATAGACCTTCTCGCCCTTGCGGTCCGGCACCAGGTAGTACGGCGTGTC
Source organism: Burkholderia sp. BCC1047 (assembly GCF_902833155.1). Lineage (NCBI taxonomy): Bacteria > Pseudomonadati > Pseudomonadota > Betaproteobacteria > Burkholderiales > Burkholderiaceae > Burkholderia > Burkholderia sp. BCC1047. The sequence goes on from NZ_CADFEH010000005.1 coordinate 173,141, forward strand.
GAGATAGAGAAACGACACGGCGTCCTCGTCGACGAAGGTCAGGATGTCGACGGTCTGCGTCGATTCCGGATTCGCCGCGCGGATCTCGTCGTCGGTGAGCACGACGTAGCGCTCCTTTTCGTACTCGTAGCCGCGCACGATGTCCTCGCGCGTGACTTCCTTGCCGGTGCGCTTGTTGATCTGCCGATAGCCGATCGGGTCCATCGAGCGCTTGTCGAGCATCCGGAACGACGGCTTCACGGTGCGCGTCGCCGGAAACAGCTGCACGGGCACGTGCACGAGCCCGAAGCTGATCGCGCCTTTCCATGTCATCCGCGGTGCCATGCGTGTTCCTCCTTGCCGAATGCGCGCCCGCCCGAAGGCAGGCGCGCGGTACGGCGCAAACCGCTTTCGGCCGCTTTCGGCCGCTTTCGGCCCTATGCCGGCAGCTCCGCCGCCTGCTGTTCGCGCGCCCACACGCGATGCTGGCCGAGGTGATCCGACAGCGTGTTCAGCACCGCGTCGAGATCGACGGCCTGCCCGACGCACACGCCTTCGGCGGGGCCCGGCAGGTTCGCGGCGCTGAGCAGTTGCCGCCCCGAGCCGACGGCCGCGATCGGCTTCAGGTGCTTGAACGCCTCGCGCACGAAATGGCGGGCCTCGGCGCTGTGCGCGAGATCGCGGCCATCGCCGTCGCCGCCGCACACGAACACCGCGTCGAACATCACCGATGGCATGCCGACCAGCGTCGCCTCCGGCACGATGCCGCCGATCGGCGCGAGCGTCGGCGCGACGATCGTCGGCACCGCGTGCGCGGCGAGCAGCGCGTCGCGCACCTGCTCGACCAGCACCTGATTCACGCCGGGCGTCGCGATCAGCGCGATCTTGCGCGAGCGGATGCCGGGCTTCGCGCGACCGATCAGGCTCAGCGCGGGCGAGCGCTGCGCGACGACCGGCGTCGCGCCCGCCTGCGGCGCGGGCAGCCCCAGCCGTTCGGCGACCTGCGCGGCGAGCCCCGCGTCGAAGCGCGCGATGATCTCGTTGACCACGCGCTCGCGAATGTGCGGCTGCGTCACCTTGCCGAGCTCGAAGCAGTACGCGTCGCGAATATGCCGCTGCTCGATGTCGGTCATGCTCTGGTAGAACAGCGCGGCCTGCGAGAAATGGTCGGCGAACGATTCGCTGCGCACGCGCACCTTGTGGCCTTCGAGCGGCTCGGGCACGGTCTCGAAACCGCCGCCGGACGGCGCGGGCGGCGTCTCGCGCGGCCAGCCGCCGCTCGTCGAATTCGGCTCGTACGACGCCTGCCCGACGTTGATCGTCTGCCGATGCATCGCGTCGCGCTGGTTATTCGCGAACGGGCACACCGGCCGGTTGATCGGAATCTCGTGGAAATTCGGGCCGCCGAGCCGGCTCAACTGCGTGTCGGTGTACGAGAACAGCCGCCCCTGCAGCAGCGGGTCGTTCGTGAAATCGATGCCCGGCACCACGTGGCCCGGGTGAAACGCGACCTGCTCGGTCTCCGCGAAGAAGTTGTCGGGGTTGCGGTTCAGCGTCATCCGGCCGATCGGCCGCACCGGCACGAGTTCTTCCGGCACGAGCTTGGTCGGGTCGAGCAGATCGAAGTCGAATTTATCCGCGTCGGCCGGGTCGATCATCTGCACGCCGAGTTCGAACTCCGGATAGTCGCCGCGCTCGATCGACGTCCACAGGTCGCGCCGGTTGAAATCGGGATCGTGGCCGGCAATCCGCTGCGCCTCGTCCCACAGCAGCGAATACGCGCCGCTCACGGGCCGCCAGTGGAATTTCACGAAACGCTCGACGCCGGCCGCGTTCACGAAGCGGAACGTGTGCACACCGAAGCCGTCCATCGCGCGATAGCTGGCCGGCAGCGCACGGTCCGACATCAGCCACAGCACCATGTGCGTCGTTTCCGGCACCAGCGACACGAAATCCCAGAAGGTGTCGTGCGCGGATGCGCCGGTCGGCATCTCGTTCGGCGCCTCGGGCTTCACCGCATGCACGAAGTCGGGAAACTTGATTGCGTCCTGGATGAAGAACACCGGCATGTTGTTGCCGACGAGGTCGTAGTTGCCTTCCTCCGTATAGAACTTCACCGCGAAGCCGCGCACGTCGCGCACGGTGTCGGACGACCCGCGCGGCCCCTGCACGGTCGAGAAGCGCGCGTAGACCGGCGTTTCGGCGGCCGGATCCTGCAGGAACGCGGCCTTCGTGTAGTCGGCCATCGGTTCGTACACGCGGAACACGCCATGCGCGGCCGAGCCGCGCGCATGCACCACCCGCTCCGGAATGCGCTCGTGATCGAAATGCGTGATCTTCTCGCGCATGATGAAGTCTTCGAGCAGCGACGGCCCGCGCGTGCCGCCGCGCAGCGTGTTCTGGTTATCGGCGATCCGCACGCCCTGGTTGGTCCGCAGCGCCTCGCCGTCGGGCCGCGCACGGTGCTCGTCGAGCTGACGCGACTTCGCGCTGTCGTGCGGTTGCGTCGGGGGCGTCTTGCCGGCGGATGGGGGAGTCGTCATCGTCAGGTGTCCTCTTGGAATTCGGTAGGAAGCCGCTGCCGCACGGCGACGCGCCGCGGCGCGCGCGTGCGGGCGGCAGGGAAAGCCGGCCCGGCGTGCCGCGAACGGCCGCGGGCCGGTGGCGGCGTCAGGGCGCGCGCAGCGCCGCGTCGAATTCCGCGGCCGTCACGTCGAGCGCGACGTTGCATTCGATCGCGGCGTCCTCGACGCGCGGCTTGTGCTCGTCCACCGCGCGCCGCGCACGGTCGCACAGCTGCGTGCGCACGCGCAGCCGGTCGGCCGTGTCGAGCGTCGCGTAGCGTTCGATCACGTCCGCGTCGAACCGCATGTCGACCGTGCAGCGCCATTCGCGCGCGTCCTCGTCGGACGGCACGCGCACCCACGACACGTGGATCGTCAGCCGCCCGGACGCGTCGTCCGCATGCACGACGACGGTCGACTGCGACGGAAAACCGATCGCGAACGCGTGCTCGAGTTCCGCGACGCGCTGCGACCGGTCGGGCGTGACCGTCATCGCCGCACGACCCCCAGCAACAGCGTGACCAGGAAGATCACGACGAAGATGTAGAACAGGATCTTCGCGATCTCGGCCGCACCGGCCGCGATGCCGCCGAAGCCGAACACGGCGGCAATGATCGCGATGACGAAGAAGATGATGGCGTATCGAAGCATGGAACCCTCCTGGATGACAGCGGTCGTCACTAAACGTCGGCGCCGATCACGCATCGTGCTTGTGTTTCGGTTTGCCGTGCGTCGGCGTGGAAGCCATTTTCTCGAGCTCTTTCTCGCTCATCGACTTGGCCATCGATTTCGACGGCGGCTTCAGGTCCTTCATTTTCGTGTCACCGCGCTTGGCCGACAGCGCGGCCCCGGCGGCGCGCTGCTGAGCCTGGGATTTGGCTGGCATGATTACGCTCCTCTCGTTGGCGCGCGAGCCGACGCGACGCGCGGCACGCGCGGGTTGGAACAATGAGGCCGTCACGCGGCGTCGCGACGCCGCAGGTCGGCCGGCGGAATCTTCATCGCCTGGCGATACTTGGTCACCGTCCGACGCGCAAGAAGAATGCCGCGGCCCGCGAGGTTCTCCGCGAGCGCGACGTCGGACAGCGGGTCGGTATGCCGCTCGGCCGCGATCATGTCGCGGATAAGCACCTTCGCGGCCGACGCCGAACACACGCCCTTGCCGGCCGCCTCGAGCTTGCGCGGGAAGAAATGCTTGAACTCGAACGTACCGTGCGGCGTGGCCATGTACTTGTTGCCGGTCGCGCGCGAGACGGTCGATTCGTGCAGGTCGAGCTCTTCCGCGATGTCGCGCAGCACGAGCGGCTTCATCGCGATCTCGCCGTAGCGGAAGAAATCGCGCTGGCGCGCGACGATGCATTCGCCCACGCGCTGGATCGTGTCGAAGCGCTTCTGCACGTTGCGGATCAGCCAGCGCGCTTCCTGCAGTTGCTGGCCGAGCGGCGAATCGCGTTCGCCGCTCGACTGCGCGAACAGCGTCGCATAGCGCTCGTGCAAGCGGGCGCGCGGCAGCACGGCCGGATTGATCGTCACGATCCACTCGTCGCGCACCTGGCGCACGATCACGTCGGGCACCACGTAGTCGCCGCGCGTGCTGCCGTAGTGATTGCCGGGGCGGGGATCGAGCCCGCGCACCAGCGCGCAGGCCGCCTGCAGCGTGTGCGAGTTGCAGCCGAGGCGCCGCTGGATCTCGGCCGTCTCGCGGCGCGCGAGCCGCTCCAGATGCTCGCGTGCGATCGCCTTCGCTTCCGCGAGCGCCGGCGTGCCGGCCGGAATCGCGTCGAGTTGCAGCACCAGGCACTCGGACAACGAGCGGGCCGCGATGCCCGGCCGGTCGAGCATCTGCACGAGCCGCAGCGCGACCGCCAGATCCTGCTCCGACAGCAGCAACGCCGGATCGGCGGCGACCAGCAGTTCGGCCAGTTCCTGACGCAGATAGCCGTCGTCGTCCAGCGCATCGATCACGAGGCGCGCGGCTTCGCGGTCGCGCCTGTTGAGCGGATAGAGTCGCAGCGCATCGTGCAGCTGCTGATGCAGCGACGGCTCGGTGGCCATCCATTCGCCCGGCGACAAGCCGTCCGCGTCGTCGCCCTGACGGCTCGTGCCGCGCGGCGCGGGCGCGGCCGTAAACGGCACCTCGCCATCCGGCGCACGGATATCGTCGCGCTCGGGCGCCGCGTCCGGCGCGGCCGCTTCGGTCGGCTGCTCGGGGGTCGCCGCAGCGGTTTCGTCGTCGCTCTGGCCGTCTTCCAGAAACGGGTTCATGTCGAGCGCCTGGCGCAATTCCTGTTGAAACTCGAGCGAGGACAACTGAAGCAGTCGCAGCGACTGCTGGAGCCTCGGCGTAAGTGCCAGATGCTGTCGCATCTGCAGCGCAAGCGAGACGGGCATCGAAAGCCTCCTGACGTTGGGTTCGCGGGTTCGCGGTATGTCTTCTCCCGGACGTCATGCAGCTTCCATGCCAGTCGCGCGAAGCGCGCTGCGACGCGGCTCTCGCCGGTTCGCGCCCCGTTTCGCCGAGTGCGAGAGCCGCTTTTTTACAAGCCGGGGGCAAGTTAGGGGGCACGTATTTCGCTCGCGGGAAACGATGCACGCCGCAAGCTGCCCGACGGTCGCGCGACTACCGCTTCGCGTCGATGCGGTCGACCGCCGAACGGTCGAGAAACGCGGTCGTCAACTCGGGCAGATGGCGCAGCAGCCAGGCGGCCATGTCGCGCTCCTGCTGCAGGATTCGCTCGCAACACGCGCGAATTTCCTCTTCGCCCGCGGCTTGTGCGGCCGCGACGATCGCCGTGTAGGCGGCGATCTCGAGCTGCGCGAACGCGTAAGCGGCGAGCGCCGTCTTCACGACTTCGTCGTCCGCGAGCATGCCGCTCGCGACCTGCCCGTACGCGGCCACGCGCGCGGCGAGATCCTTGGTCGCCGACGGCGACGTGCCGAGCCGCATCAGGCACGCTTCGACGAGCGCCTGCTGGCCGAGCGTGGCGTCGAGATGGAGCCGTAGCCGGTCCTGCAGTTGCGGATAGTGGCCGACCCGCTTCATCTGCGCATCGATCATCGTCTCGGCCTGGCGCTCCATCGCGTACGCATCGCGCAGCCAGTCTTCCAGGTGCTCATGCTGATTCGCCATCGCGCTCCTCCGGCCGCATCGCGGTGCGGCATGCCGTGACGCGGCGCGGCGCGGCTGGGCGTCCCCGCGACGCGTCGTGTCGTCAGTACTGCATCGGCGGCGGCGTGCCCGGCAGCGGCCGGTCGCTCTGCGTGCCGTTCGGGCCCGGCGGCGGCACGTCGGCCGGTACGTCGACGGTCGTGCCCGGCGGCATCGTGTTGCCCGGCGACGGACGCGTGTCGTAGCGCGTGTTCGCGTCCGGCATCGTCGTGGTCGACTGCGCGCCGCGCCCGTCGGGCGGCGCGGGCGGCGCCGCATGCGTGCCGTACGGGCCGCTGGCCGGTTGCGTGCATGCGCCCAGCGCGCACGCCGCGGCGAACGCACAGGCGCCCGCGCGTAGTGTCTGGATCGTGTTCATCGAACCTCCCTGGAATCGACGGCTCCGGGCTGGCCGTGGCGGCACGGCTCAGAGCCGGTTGAAATGGAAATCGCCCGCATACGCGGTCGGTGCGCGGCGCGCCATCATCGTGTCGAATTCGGCCGCGACGCGCGTGAGCGAGCCGCGTTGCCGGTCGATGTCGGCCCGTTCGAGCGCGGCGAACGCATCGGCGTCGAACGTCACGGTCAGCGACGCCGGATGGCCGTCGACGCGAAAGCCGATATGCAGCGCGCCGGCCGGCTGCTCCTCGACGTGGAACGGCATCGCGCGCGCCTCGAAATGGCGGCCGAGCGTTTCGGCGAGGTCGCGCAGCATGCCGGGTTTCACGCGGATGCTCATTGCAGTCCCTCCCTTCGTCTCAGCGGCATCGCGCCCGCCGGCCGTGCACGCACCGGCGGTTCCGGCGACGGCGGATCGCGTTCCGGCGGCGCATGCCCCGGCGGATCGCCCTCCGGTTCCCGGTACGGTTCGGGCATGTCCGGCGGCACGTCGTCGGGATCGGGCGGCGCGGGGTCCGGCTCGATGTCGGGCAACGGCGGTTCGGGCCGTTGCAGCCACTGCGCAGATTCGTGTGTCATCGGCATTCGTTCCCTCGTTGCGGGGTTCGGGTCGGGATCGGCGCGACGCGCCGCGTACCGAAGATTCGCAAGCCGCGTGCCATCCGTTCGGGTGGCCGCACGCGGGGGGTCCGGCGGGGATCGATACGCAGTCGCGCGGTCCGGCGCGCCGCGCCGTGCCTTCGCTACACCGCTCGCTGCAAATCTTGCAAGCACGCGGCTACGCGTCGTACGCGGCCATCACGAGCCACAGCTCGCGGCCGTCGTCGCGCACGCGCGCGGCGAGCGCATACGGATCCGACGGCTCGCACGCGCGCTGCAGCGCGAAGCGCGCGGGTTCCGTCGCACCGAACGTCTCGTCGCCGAGCCGCCGCACGTCGGCCTTGCCTTCGAACATCCGGCGCTCGGGCCGGTAGATCAGCGGTTCGTGCTTCCACGTATCGAAATGGCTTTTCACCGAATCGAATCCGCCCCCGCATACATTGATTTCGTAGCGCACCCCTGGTCGTCGTTTCGGAATCATCGTCGTGCCCTCCCGCTCGATGTGCGCGCAGCAGGCACCCTGTTGCGCCGTGTCGTCATGGTCGTCGTGGTGGTCGTCGCCGTCGCAGCGGCAAGTCGCGTGCCGTGCGTGCGGAGCGGGAACGCAGGTTGCGACACAGCGGCTCCTCGTCACCCATACGGAGCACCGCCATGAAGGATTCGACCCGGCACGGCCAAGACGCACCGGCGCGCGAGCGGCAGCCCGACCCGCAACCCCCGCTGAAGGACCAGGACCATACGCGCACGCGCCATTCGGAGCGTCATATCGACAAGCAGCTCGAGGACACGTTTCCGGCCAGCGACCCGCCCGCGACCGGCGGCGTCACGCGCATCGAGCCCGACACGCCGCCCGGCACGCACGACGGCGGGCCGTGGGAGGACAAGCGCAAACGCGACGACAAGTGACGAGACGAGCCGCGTGCACGGCACGCGGCTTGCTGGATCGCAACAGCCGCATCGGCACATTGCTTCAACACCCGCAAGGAGAATTTCATGCATCGCGTCAACGAAATCATGTCGCAGGACGTCGTGCGGATCGCCCCGACCGACTCGATCCGTCACGCCGCCCAACTGATGGAGCGCTACGACATCGGCGCGCTGCCCGTGTGCGACAACAACCGGCTGATCGGGATGGTGACGGACCGCGACCTCGCGGTGCGCGCGATCTCGGCCGGCAAGCCGCCGGAGACGCGAATCCACGAGGTCGCATCCGGCCCGATCGAATGGTGCTTCGACGACGATCCGCTGGACGAGATCCAGCACTACATGGCCGACGCGCAACTGCGCCGGCTGCCCGTGGTCGATCACGACAAGCGACTGGTCGGCATGCTGTCGCTCGCCGACATCGCGACACGCACGGCCAGCCCCGAGCGCGACGACGTCGCGAACACGCTGGAAGGCGTGTCGCAACCGAAGCAGACGTGACGGAGCGATTCCCGCTTCGCCTCGACAACCCGCGCGACCCGCAGGGCCCGCCCCCGGGCACGGTCGCGCCCCACGCAGCCAGGAGGAAACCATGCAGACTTCCGATCAAGGTCAGACCCGCATCATCGGCAAGGGCGCCGCGACGGCGGCCGGCCCCGGCCCCGACGTGATGGCGGCCGATACGCTGGAAGGCGACAAGGTCTATACGACCGACGGCGACGATGTCGGCAAGATCAAGGACATCATGCTCGACGTGCGCTCGGGCCGCATCGCGTACGCGGTGCTGTCGAGCGGCGGCATCCTCGGCATCGGCGACAAGCTGCACGCGATCCCGTGGAGCGCGCTGACGCTCGACACCGAACGCAAGTGCTTCCTGCTGTCGGTCTCGTCCGAGCGGATTCGCAATGCGCCGGGGTTCGACAAGGACCACTGGCCGGCGATGGCCGATCCGCAATGGGCCGAGCCGCTGCACGAGTTCTACGGGAGCACGCCGTACTGGAGCGCCGGCGACGAACTCGGGCTGACCGACCCGACCGAGGACCTCGACGATCCGCGCACGCGCGGCCGTCACTGACCGTCCCGTGACGCGCGCCGGTTCGCCGGCGCCTGCGTTCCGCATTGGTTCGACACGCCCCGCTCGCGCGGGGCGTTTTTTTGTCCTCGCGCCGCGGCGCGGACGGCGCGTCCGGCGCCCGCCAGCCTTTTTACAAGGAGCGTGTAACGTCCTCGTCGGGCCTCACGGCGCCGCCGCTCGCCGATTCGAGGTAGCCCAGCAGCCGGTGCGGCGTCAGCGGCTTCGCGCAGTGCGCGTCGAAGCCGGCTTCCTTCGCCCGTTCGCAATCGCGCCGCGACGCGAGCCCGCTGCACGCGACCAGCAGCATGTCCGACGTTTGCGGATCGCCGCGCAGCCGCGCCGCGAGTTGCAGCCCGTCGAGGCCGGGCATCGCGATGTCGAGCACGACCGCGAACGGCTGCCAGTCGCGCGCGACGTCGCACACGGCGAACGGATCGTCGGCGACCCGGCACTCGAAGCCGCGCGCCTCCAGAAGCAGGCGCAGCGCGTCCGCCGCATCGCGATAGTCGTCGACGACCAGCACGCGGCGCGGGCGGCGCGGCACGCTGTCGGGCGCGCGCCACAACAGCACGTCGTCGGCGGCCGGATCGTCGCCGGGTTCGGGTTGCATCGTGCTTCTCCTGTCGTTGGACGGGTTGGCCACGCAAGGCGCGCGCCCATTCCGACTGCGTCCGGCATGCCGGTTGCTGTCTCTTTCGCATCGTCGACACAGGAGTCTTTCATGCGCACGATGCGGCTTCGATCCTCCGGTTTGCTTCCCTTAGCGCGTGCGACAACGCGGGCGCCGGCATGTTCCGCGCGAGCGCGGCACGCCGCGGGTGCGGCCTGCGCCGGAGAGACCGCATGACGCGCAAAACGCCCGACCGCCACGCACCGACGACGCCGCCCGACGACGAGGCGCCGGCCACGCTCGACGCGTGCCGCCGCTGCGCGCTGTGGGAACACGCGACGCAGCCGGTGCCGGGCGCCGGGCCCGTCGACGCGCCGATCATGCTGGTCGGCGAGCAGCCGGGCGACCAGGAGGACCGCGCGGGCCTGCCGTTCGTCGGCGCGGCCGGCCGCATGCTCGACCGCGCACTCGACGACGCCGGGATCGAACGCTCGCACGTCTACCTGACGAACGCGGTCAAGCATTTCAAATGGGAACCGCGCGGCAAGCGGCGGCTGCACAAGACGCCCGCGCAGCGCGAAGTGGCCGCGTGCCATTACTGGCTCGAGCGCGAGCTCGAAGCCGTCCAGCCGCGCGTGGTGGTCGCGCTCGGCGCGACGGCGCTGCGCGCGGTGCTGCAGGACAACGACGCGACGCTGGAGCGCACGCGCGCCCCGGTGCGCACCGCCGACGGCCGGCTCGTCGTCGCAACCTATCATCCGTCGTACGTGCTGCGCACGCGCGGCGCCGATTCCCGCGAACACGCGTACCGCACGCTGGTCGACGCGTTGCGCACCGCGTCGCGCCTCGCACGCGAGCGGCGGCACGGCGGCGCTCGCCCGTCGCACGGGGACGCCGGATGAGCGGGCTGGACGAAGACGCGCGGGCGGCAGCCGACGCGCCGCCGCCCGCCGCGAAACCGTGGTATCGACGGCTCGGCCCCGGCCTGCTCGCGGGCGCGTCCGACGCCGATCCGAGCAACGTCGCCGTCTACGCGCAGGCCGGCAGCCAGTTCGGTTTCAACATGCTGTGGATGATCGTCGTCACGCTGCCGATGATGGTCGCCGTGCAGCTCGCGGCGGCGTTCATCGGGCGACGCAATCGCGAAGGGCTCGTGGCCGGCATCCGCGAACACTTCTCCGATCGCCTCGCGAAGACACTGATCGTGATGGTCGTGATCGTCAACGTCGTGAACGTCGGCGCCGATCTCGCGGCGATGGGCGATGCGACGGCGCTCGTCGTCGGCGGCCGCAGCTACTGGTATGCGCCGGTATACGGCCTGACGTCGCTCGGGCTGCAGGTGCTGATGTCCTACGAGCGCTACGCGCGCTGGCTCAAATGGATGACGCTCGGCCTGCTCGCGTACGTGATCGAACTCGGCTTCGTGCACGTCGACTGGGGCAATCTGCTGCATGCCATCGCACTGCCGCAGATTTCGTTTACGCACGACTATGCGACGACCGCCGTCGCGGTGCTCGGCACGACGCTCAGCCCGTACCTGTTCGTGTGGCAGGCCGCGCTCGAGGTCGAGGAGACCCAGGCGGAGCGCCGCAACGGCGAACCGTCATGCGCGCCGGCCGCGCGCCGCGAGACCGAACAGCGCATCACGTTCGACACGTGGACCGGGATGATCGTGACCAACGCAGTGTCGTTCTGCATCATGGTGATCGGCGCGGCCGTGTTCTTCGCGCGCGGACGGCACGACCTCGGCAGCACCGCGCAGGCGGCCGAGGCGTTGCGGCCGATCGCCGGCGAAGCCGCGTTCCTGGTGTTCGCGTTCGGCATCGTCGGCTGCGGGCTGCTCGCGATTCCGGCGTTCGCGGGCAGCGCGGCCTACGGTTGCGCGGAAGCGTGGCGGTTCCGCGAAGGGCTGAACGAGCCGGTGCGGCGCGCGCCCGCGTTCTACACGGTGCTCGCGCTGTGCGTGATCGTCGGCATCGCGATCTGCTTCAGTCCGATCGACCCGATCCGCGCGCTGTACTGGAGCGCCGTGCTCAACGGCGTCGCGGCGGTGCCGATGCTCGTGTTCGTGATGCTGCTGTCGCGCAAGCGCGATGCGGCCGGCCAGCCCGGCAGCGGCCCGGTATCGAAACTGCTGGGCTGGCTGGCGGTCGCGCTGATGGCGGTGTCGGTGGCGACGATGATCGTCGACGTGCTGACGTGACGCAATACAAGTGGTCTGGGCGGACGGTTGCGTACGCAACCGGATGAACCGGCAAGCGGGCGGCGGCGGCGCACGCGACGCCGCCACCCGCTTGCCCGGGGATTACATCATCTTGCCGCGCGAGCGCTCGGCACGCGCCGCATCGGCGGCGGACTCCACCTTCTTCACTTCTTCCGGCGGCGGCAGCACCGCCTTGAAGCCCATCGACTCGATCCACATTTCACGCGCCCAGCCCCGCGTGTGATACAGGTGATGATCCTCGTCGGCCTCGACCTCGTCGTGCGCGGCCTTCAGCACCTTCGCGGCGTCGCTGTCGGGCAGTTGGTCGGCCGCGTAGCCGATCAGCTCCCAGTTCAGGTGGTCCTTGGTTTCGGCCAGCACCACGCACTCGGCCGCGACGACCTGCGCGACGGCCGGATCGGCCTGCTTCTTCGCCTGCTCGATCACCCGCACCAGCGACTCGCCGGTCGCCGCCACCGCGGCGCGCCCCGGCGATTGCGCATCGGGATCGAGGCCGAGCGTGTCGAATACCTTGCGCAGCACCTCCTGGTGATGCATCGTCTCGCGATGGTACTTCTCCCATTCCTTGTGCAGGTCCTCGTCGGTCGCGCACTGGAGCGCGGCCTCGTAGATCTTCGCGCCGCCAAGCTCGGTTTCGTATGCCTGGCAGAGCAGTTCGAGGATACCTTCGTGCTTCGATTGCCGTTGGGCCATGACTGCTTCTCCGAAAAAGCGGGCCGCACGTGCGGCCCAGGGGTGGAACCGGGCGCGCGTTATTGCGCGCCCACCTTGCGTGCGACCGTCTCCGCCATGCTCAGGTGATGCTTGAGCGTGGGCAGCGTGGACTTCGCGAATGCGCGCAGCTGCGCGTCCTTGCCGTCGCGCGCTTCGTCTTCGAACAACGCAATCGCCTTCTTGTGCGCATCGGGGCCGGTCGCCACGAGATACGCGGTGTCGAAGTCGCGCCCGCGCTTGCCGCGCAGCGCCTCGACGTCAGGGTCCGAAATCTGTTCGACCTGCGGCTTGAGGCCCTTTTGCGACGCGATCCGGGTGAGCTTCGCGTTCGCCTTGCCGTGATCGGCGACCATCCGTTTCGCGAACGCCCGCACGTCCGCCGACTGCGCCTGCTTCAGCGCAAGCTCGCTCGCCTGCACTTCCGCCTTGCCGGCCATCGCGGCCTTGTCGACGAACTCCGCGTCGACGCCCTTCGGCGCTTTGGCGATGCCGGGGTCGCCCGCGCCGCCCGCGCCCGACGACGGGTTGATCACGCCGCCCGGCACGTGCGAATTCGACGCGGGCGGCTCGCTCGGCATCTGCGCGCGGGCGAGCCCCGATACGGCGAGCACGCCGGCGGCGAGCGCCGCGATCGTCCAGTGGGGTTGTCTCATCAGCTTTCTCCTTGTACTTGCGTGGAAACGGCCATCAGCCGCCGACGATCGAGCCGCCGTTCGGATGCAGTGTCTGCCCGGTCATGTAGCTCGCGCCTTCCGACGCGAGCAGCACATAGCAGTCGATCAGTTCGTCCGGCTGGCCCGGCCGCTTGAGCGGCACGTTCGAGCCGAATTTCGCGACCTGCTCGGGCGTGAACGTCGACGGAATCAGCGGCGTCCAGATCGGCCCCGGCGCGACCGCGTTCACGCGGATGTCGCGTTCGGCCAGCTCGATCGACAGCGACCGCGTGAATGCGACGATCGCGCCCTTGGTCGCCGAGTAGTCGGGCAGTTTCGGGCTACCGTGATACGCGGTGACCGACGCGGTGTTGACGATGCGGCCACCCTGCTTCATGTGCGGCAGCGCGGCCTGCGTGCAGAAAAACATCCCGTACACGTTCGTGCGGAACGTGCGTTCGAGCTGCTCCTCGGACACGTCCTCGATGCCCGGCTGCGGATGCTGCTCGCCCGCATTGTTGACGAGCACGTCGAGCCGGCCGAGCCGCTCGACGGTGCGCGCGACCGCGTCGCGCGCTTGCTTGCGATCGCCGACGTCGCAGGCGATCGCCTCGCAGCGCCGGCCGGCCTGCTCGATCAACCGCTTCGTATGCGCGGCGTCGTCGGATTCCTTCAGGTAGACGATCGCGACGTCCGCGCCCTCCTTCGCGAAGCCGATCGCGACGGCGCGGCCGATCCCGCTGTCGCCGCCCGTCACCAGCGCGACCTTGCCCGCGAGCTTGCCGCTGCCGACGTAGTCGGCCGCTTCGTCGCGCGGCTTCGGCTGCATGTCGCGTTCGGTGCCCGGCTGCTGCGCCTGTTTCTGCGGCGGTGGAGTCTGTGCGGTGGTCATGGGTTCCTCCTTGAACGGATGCCGCCGATGCTGCGCAAGCGGCGTGCCACGTGCCGCGCACGCCGGCCCGCACGCGGCGGCCGGGCTGTGGCGGTTGACGTTGCAAGCGTTTGGAAAAAAGGGCGTATTCAGCGCGGGCTGCGGGACGCGGCTTCGTCGGGTCGGCGCACCGGATCGAAATCGCGCCATTCGCCGTCCCGCCAGTCGCCTTCGACACGCTCGATCGACTTCGCGCCGGTCGCGCGCAGCACGTCTTCGGCGGCCGTTGCGGTGTCGGGCGTCACGCGCGCGGCGAGGATCACGCCCGTTTCGCTCTGCGCGAGCGTGCCCTTCCCTTCGGCCTGCTCGCCGCGCATCCGGCCGAGCGCGCCGCCGAATGCACCGAGATACGCGCCGGCCAGCGCGGCGGCGGCCGGCACGAACCAGTAGCGCAGGCCGAGCGCATACACGATCAATCCGATCACGACGCCGATCAGCAGCCCACGCATCGCGCCGACCATCGCGCCGCGCCCGCCCGGCTTCGCCGCCGTGTCGGCGTACACGTCGCCGCCGATCGGGAAGCGCGCGTGCTGGCCGCCGGGGTTCAGGAAGAAGATCGACACGTCGTCGGGCCCGAATGCGCGCTCGTAGAGGTGACGCGCCCCACCTTCCGCTTCATCGAACGTCGTGAAGCGGCCTGCGACGATCATCGCCATGGTCGTGCTCCTCGTGATGGGTGCGCCGCGCGCGCACGCACGCGGCGCGACGGGGCGACGCTTACATCAGCCGCCCGAGTTCCTTCGATACCGATGCCGGCGTGTCGTACTCGCGCTCGGGAATCTGGCGCAGCATGTCGAGCACCTCGCGGTCCGCATGCGAGCGTTCCGCGCACTGCACGACGTCCGACTTGCTCGCCGGATAGTCCATCCCCTTCAGCGCCTTCTGCACGTCGACGGGGCTCGGCGGCTTGCCTTGGCCGGACTGATGGCCGCCCTTGTCGTGGTCCTGCTGCGTGCGCTCGCCTTCGTGCGCGCGCGAGTGGCTGTATTCGTGGCCCGTATGTTGTCGGGATGTCATGAAAGCCTCCTTGGAAAATGAACGAAATCACGCGGACGACCGTCGCGCCCGCGCGAACGCGGCAAACACCAGCGCCGCCGCGCCGAGCGCGACCGCGCCGGCGACCTTCGGGCGCTGCACCACCGAGTTGTACGCACAGCTGCGCAGCACCGGCCCTTCCATGCCTTCGCGCTCGTGCAGCGCATGGCGCGAGTCGTACAGCGCGTTGTCGTCGCGCGGCCGCGCGGGCCGCACCGTGCGCTGGCCGCGCGAGAACAGCGTGGCCGCGACGCGATCGAACAGCCGCGGCGCGTGATACGCGCTCGCCGACGTGAACTTGGCCGCGCCGCCGACGAACAGCGTGCGGCGCGGATGCGCGGCCGCGAACAAGACCGCGTCGGCGACCAGATCGGGGTCGTAGATCGGCGGCGGCAGC
Organism: Burkholderia sp. BCC1047; assembly: GCF_902833155.1. NCBI lineage: Bacteria > Pseudomonadati > Pseudomonadota > Betaproteobacteria > Burkholderiales > Burkholderiaceae > Burkholderia > Burkholderia sp. BCC1047. The sequence continues at coordinate 188,394 of NZ_CADFEH010000005.1, forward strand.
TTCGCCTCGACGTTCATGTAGTTCTTCGCGTGCATCACGAACATCGTGTCCATCGCGGCCGGCTTGATCAGCGTGACCGACACCGGCAGGTGATCGGCTTCCATCTCGAGCCGCAGCGAATCGGTGAAACCCTTCACCGCGTGCTTCGACGCGACGTACGCGCTTTGCAGCGGCAGCGGCGCGTCGGACGCCTCGCTGCCCATGTTGATGATCGCGCCGCCGTGGAAATCGCTCTTGCGCCGGAAATGATCGGCCGCGACGAGCGAGCCGTGCACGACGCCCCAGTAGTTGGTGTCGAACAGCCGGCGCTGATCCTCGAGCGGCACCTGGGCGGCCGTGCCGAAGATCGACACGCCCGCGTTGTTCACCCAGGTGTCGAAGCCGCCGTACGTGTCGGCCGCCGCCGCGGCCGCGCGCTGCAGATCCTCGATGTTGCCGACGTCGCCGGCGACCGGCACCGCGAGCCCGCCGTGCTGGCGGATTTCCTCGCACAGCGTGTTCAGCGCGTCCTCGTTGCGCGCGAACAGCACGAGCTTCGCGCCGCGCCGTGCCGCCTTGCGCGCGGTGACGAGACCGATGCCGCTCGTCGCGCCGGTGATCACGATCGTCTGTTCGCCGACCGGTTTGAGCATGCAGTTCATCACAGGACTCCTGTTACGGTCGCGTCGCGGTTATTTGGGCCGGATGGTCAACTGGTCGCGCACGTCCTGCACGCCGTCGATCTGCTTCACGACGCTGACGGCCTGCGTGCGCTGCTGCTCGTCGGGCACGCTGCCGGTGAGCGTCACGGTGCCGTGCCGCGTCTTCACGTGGATGTCGCCGGTCGACAGGCCGCTCGTGCCGGTCAGCTCGGCCTTCGCCTTGGTGGTGATCGTCGCGTCGCGGATCTTCGTGCCGGTGCTCGAATGCGACGACGTCGACGACGATGCCGTGCCGTCGTCGCCGGCGGCGACCGCGTTCGGCGCGACCACCATGCACGCGGTGGCCGCGGCGATCGCGACCGCCATGCCGGTGCGCAGCGCGCGCTGGCGGCGGATGCGCGGGGGGCGGGCTTGCAGCTGGAATACCTTCATCGTGACCTCCTTTTCATCGGGCCGGGCGAACCGGCGGGTGAGCGGAAGTCGCGCAAATCGCGTGCCGCGCCGCGTGCGCCGCATGCCTGCGCGCGATCGCGATCAGACGCCCTTTCATCCAACGCGTTGTAATTTTTTCGGCACAGGGAGAAGCGGTTTTCCCCGCAATGCGGCGGGCATGCCGATTGCCGAGCGACCGGTGACGGCGGCCCGTGTGCGCGGCCCCGATATCGGGAGCAATACCATGCAGAGAATCGCGTTGATCAGTGAACATGCATCGCCGCTGGGCGTGATCGGCGGCGTCGACGCCGGCGGGCAGAACATCTATGTCGCGAACGTCGCGAAGCAGCTCGCGGAGCGCGGCCTCGACGTCGACGTCTACACGCGCTGCGACAATCCCCATTTGCCGGAAGTGGTGTCGATCGGCGCGCGCATGCGTGTGATCCACGTGCCGGCCGGGCCGCCGACCGACGTGCCCAAGGAGCGGCTGCTGCCGTACATGGGCGCATTCGCGCAATACATGATCGCGCGCATGCGGCGCGAGCCCGACCCCGTCGACGTGATGCACGCGAACTTCTTCATGTCCGGCGAAGCCGGGCTGCGCGTGAAAAAAGCGCTCGGCATCCCGCTCGTCACGACGTTCCATGCGCTCGGGCGCGTGCGGCGACTGCACCAGGGCACGGCCGACGGCTTCCCCGACGCGCGCTTCGCGATCGAGGACACGCTCGCGCGCCGCTCGGACCGCCTGATCGCCGAATGCCCGCAGGATGCGCTCGACCTGACGACACACTATCGCGCCGACACCGCGCGGATCGAGATCGTGCCGTGCGGCTTCGACGCGCGGGAATTCCGGCCGGTGCCGCGCGTCGATGCGCGCGCGCGGCTGGGCTGGCCGCAGGACGCATTCGTCATACTGCAACTGGGCCGCGTCGTGCCGCGCAAGGGCATCGACACCGTGATCGATGCGCTCGCGCGCATGCCGCGCGATCCGCAACGGCCGACGCACCTGTACGTCGTCGGCGGCAGCCAGCCGACGCCCGACCCCGCGCGCGATCCGGAACTCGCGCGGCTCGCCGCCTTCGCGCACGAACTCGGGATCGCGAACCGCGTGACCTTCGTCGGCCGGCGCGATCGCGACGCGCTGCACCTGTACTACAGCGCGGCCGACGTGTTCGTGACGACGCCGTGGTACGAGCCGTTCGGCATCACGCCGGTCGAGGCGATGGCGTGCGCGGCGCCGGTGATCGGCAGCGACGTCGGCGGCATCCGCACGACGGTCGACGACGGCACCACCGGCTATCTCGTGCCGCCGCGCGACCCGGCCGCGCTGGCCGCGCGCCTCGTGCAACTGCGGGCGCAACCCGACCTGTGCGCGGCGCTCGGCCGCGCCGGCTACCTGCGCGCGCATCGCTTCTACACGTGGCAAGGCGTCGCCGACCGGCTCGTCGACATCTACCGCGACGTCGCCCACGCGCAGCGCGCCGGCACGTCTGCCGGCACCGGCCGGCGCACGCCGGTCGCCACCACGCGAGGCGTGCTCGCACACCGCAAGGAGAATACGTAATGAAGGGCTACGATCGAAAACGCGTGCTCGTCACCGGCGGCGCCGGCTTTCTGGGTTCGCATCTGTGCGAGCGCCTGGTGACGGACGGACACGACGTGCTGTGCGTCGACAATTTCTACACGGGCGCGAAGGACAACATCGCGCACCTGCTCGATGCGCCGAACTTCGAGCTGATGCGGCACGACGTGACGTTTCCGCTCTACGTCGAGGTCGACGAGATCTACAACCTCGCGTGTCCGGCGTCGCCCGTCCACTACCAGCGCGACCCCGTGCAGACGACGAAGACCAGCGTGCACGGCGCGATCAACCTGCTCGGCCTCGCGAAACGCGTGAAGGCGCGCATTTTGCAGGCGTCGACGAGCGAGGTGTACGGCGACCCCGACGTCCACCCGCAGGACGAGCACTATTGCGGCCGCGTCAATCCGACCGGCATCCGCGCGTGCTACGACGAAGGCAAGCGCTGCGCGGAAACGCTGTTCTCGGACTATCACCGCCAGTACGGCGTCGACGTGCGGATCGCGCGGATCTTCAATACCTACGGGCCGCGGATGCATCCTGCCGACGGGCGCGTGGTGTCGAACTTCGTCACGCAGGCGCTCGCGGAACAGCCGCTGACCGTCTATGGCGACGGCAAGCAGACGCGCTCGTTCTGCTACGTGGACGACATGATCGACGCGCTGATCCGGCTGATGGACGAACCGGGCGACGCGAGCGAGCCGGTCAATCTCGGCAGCGACGTCGAGATCGCGATGATCGACGTCGCGCGCGAGGTCGTGCGGATCGTCGGCGCGAACGTGCCGATCGAGTTCCGGCCGCTGCCGTCCGACGATCCGCGTCAGCGGCGGCCGAATCTGGCCGCCGCGCAGAAGCGGCTCGGCTGGCGCGCGACGACGACGTTCGCGAACGGGCTCGCGCACACCGCGCGCTACTTCATTCAACGCCAGGTCACGCACCACGCGCCCGGCGACCTGGTGCGCAGCACGCGCATCGCGTCGCATCTGCTCGCGCAGGTCCACACGCAGAACCGGCCGGCGCCGACCACTTGACGCGATCCGGCGCGACCGGCGCGACCGGCGCGACCTGACGCCGCCGCTACGCGCCGCGCGTCAGCCGTCGCGCTTCGTCACGTGCGCGATCTTGTGCGCCAGTTCGCGCACGTCGACCGGCTTGCACAGGTAACCGTCGAAACCGGCCTCCAGCGCACGGCGTTCGTCGGCAAGGCCCGCGTGCGCGGTGACGGCCAGCACGCGCACGTCGAGCGGGCCGCCGTCGCCGTTCAGCGCGCCGCGCCGCAATGCGTCCAGCAGCCAGAAGCCGTCGCCGTCGGGCATCGCGAGATCGGACAGGACGACCGTCGGGCGCATGTCGGCCACCATCGCGAGCGCCTCGCGGCCGGACGACGCGATCGCGACGGCCGCGCCGAATGTGGTCAGCGCGGCCGTGAGGCTCGCGCGCGTGGTCGCATCGTCGTCGACGATCAGGATGCGGTGCGTGTCGAGCACGAGCGCGTCGCGCCGGCCGCCCGCCTGCACGATGCTCCACGCCATCGCGCCGCCCGGCTGCCAGCCGGCCGGCAGCGTCACCGTGAACGTCGTGCCGCGATCGCGGCCGGCGCTGGCGACGCTCACGCGGCCGCCGTGCAGCTCCGCGATGTGCCGCACGATCGACAGGCCGAGACCGAGCCCGCGTCGCGGCGACGCCGGCGAATCGTCCGCGCGGCGGAACATGTCGAACACGTACGGCGCGAATTCCGTCGCGATGCCCTGCCCCGTATCGACGACGGTCAACACCGCATGCTTGTCGTCGCGTGCGAGCCCGACCGTCACGCTGCCGCCGGTCGGCGTGAATTTCAACGCATTCGAGATCAGGTTCGACAGCATCTGGCGCAATCGCTCGGCGTCGCCCGACACGATGCACGCGGACGCGTCGCAGTCGAATTCGAGCAGGATGCCGGCCGACGACGCGGCCGTCTGGAACGTGCCGACCTGGTCGGAGAACAGCCGCACGACGTCGACCGGCGTCGCGTCGAGCCGCAGCTTGCCGGTCGCGAGCGACGACGCGTCGAGGATGTCGCCGACCATCCGCGTGAGCGAGCGCGCGCTACGATCGATCGCGTCGATCGCCTGATGCTGCAACGCGTGGTCGCCCGTATTGCGCAGCACCTCGATCCACCCGTAGATCACGTTCAGCGGCGTGCGCAGTTCGTGCGATACCGTCGCCAGCAGCTCGTCCTTCAGCCGGTTCGACGTGTCGGCCTGGTCGCGCGCGTCGCGCGCACCCTGCAACGAACGCTGCGCCCGCAGGTCGCGGCGGCGCTGCGCACCGGTTTCGCGCAGCGTCAGCGACAGCGCGACCCACGCCCGCGCATCGCCGTGCACCGGGCATGCCGATACCGTCGCCCGAAAACGCCGGCCGTCGCGTCGCACGCACAACAGTTCGAGCGGCCCGATGGGCTCCTGCATCGTGTCGAACGACTCGACGAGCGGGTTGAGCCGCAGCCAGCGCCGCGCGATCAGCGTGTCGAACCGGCGGCCGCGCGCGTCGGCCTCGTCGTAGCCGAAGATCCGTTGCGCCGCCGCATTCCAGCTGGCGATGCGGCCGCTCGCGTCGATCCCGACGATCGCGTCCGGCAACGCATCGACGACCGCATGCTGAAGCCGCGACGCGTCGACGCGCGCGCGCTCCGCACCGGCCTCGCGCAGCAGCAGCACCGCGCCGTCGACGTTGCCGTCCCCATCGCCGATCGGCGACGCGACCGTGACGATCGGCACCGGATCGCCGCTGCCGGCCTGCAGCCAGTGCCGGTCGGACGTCGCGTCTGCGCCGCCGAGCGCGTGGTCGAGCGGCGTGGTGGGCACGCGGCGGCCTTCGCGATCGACGAGCCGCAGCACGTCGCGCACCGGCCGGCCGATCGCATCGTCCGGCCGGCAGCCGACGAGTTCGGCCGCGGCCGCGTTGACATAGGTGAGCCGCCCGTTCGGATCGGTCGCGATCACGCCGTGCGGCAGCGCGCGCAGCACGGCTTCGAGCTGCCGGCGCGCGGCCGCCTCGTGCCGGCGCGCGCGATCGTTCGTGAGCCGCGTGTGATGCAGCAGCGACGCGACCGCGCATACCAGCGCGCCGATCAGCATGAACGTGCCCAGCTGCACGAGCCGCTCGGGCAGCGGCGTCGTATAGGCAGCCGGGTCGGACAGGAACAGCGTCCAGACGAGCAGCCCGCTGACCACCGTCGACACGATGCCGAACACGAACGACGTCGCCCACGCGGCGGCGGCGAGCAGCGGGTAATACAGCACGAACGGCAGATTCACGCCGCCGAAGCGGATCGCGAGCGTCTGCAGCACGGTCGCGATCGCGACCAGCATCACGGCCGTTGCGTAATTTCCGGCCTGCGGCCGTGCAATTTCGATCATTGAACACGCTCCTGCGGGGACAGTCGACGGCGGCCGGCGGGGGCGCCGCCGGTAGGCACGACACATGCTGACCGATCGGCACCGCTCACGATGGAGATCTTCACGCCATGCCCGACCCGACACGCTGGCTCGTCGTCTCGCCGCATCTCGACGATGCCGTCTTCAGTTGCGGGCAACTGCTCGCGCAGGCGCCCGGCTCGATCGTCGTCACCGTGTTCGCGGGGATTCCGCCGCGCGGCACGCCCGCGCCGCCGTGGGATCGCCGCGCGGGGTTTCGCCACGCCGACGAAGCAATGCGCGCGCGCCGCGACGAAGACCGCCGCGCGCTCGCGCTGCTCGACGCACGCCCCGTGTGGCTCGACTTCCTCGACGATCAGTACGGCGTGCCGGCCACGTCGACCGCGATCGCGGCGCGCGTGGCCGACGTGATCGACGCGCACCCCGGCCTCGGCGTGCTCGCGCCGGCCGGCCTGTTCCACCGCGATCATCTGCAGGTGCAGGAAGCCATGCTGTGGCTGCTGCGTGACGACAATGCGTCGCACATCTGGCGCTTCTACGAGGACGTGCCCTATCGCCGCATCGACGGGCTGATGGCCACGCGCGTGAGCGGCTGGCGCGAACGCGGCTGGCTCGCGCATCCGGTCGCCGCGCCGGCCGGCAGCGGGTCGGACGGCGCCGCCGCGAAAGCCGCCGCCGTCGATGCGTATGCCAGCCAGGTGACGCTGCTCGAGCCTCATATGCGCGCCGCGCTCCGCGAACCCGAAACGATCTGGCGACTCGAATGCGACGTCCCGTCCGTGTAACGCCCGCGCGCGCCGCGCTGCCGCCGGCCGAGCCGCGCGTGACGGCCGTCGTGCTGACCTGCCGGCGCGCCGCCGAACTCGCGCGCACGCTCGAGCGCCTTTCCGAGCTGCCCGACCGACCGGCGATCGTCGTCGTCGACAACGGCGCCGACGACGAGACGGCCATGCTGATCCGGGAGCGCTTTCCGCACGTCGCGCTCGTGCATGCGCCCGGCAACCTCGGCGCGGCCGGCCGCAATCTCGGCGTCGACGTCGCCCGCACGCGCTACGTCGCGTTCTGCGACGACGACACGTGGTGGGCGCCCGGCTCGATCGCCGAAGCCGCGAACCTGCTCGACGCGTATCCGCACGTCGCGGCCGTCACCGCGCGCGTGCTGGTCGGCCCCGACGCGCGCGAGGACCCGACCTGCCGGCTGATGGCCGACAGCCCGCTCGACGCGCCCGTCGCGCTGCCGGGCAGGCCGATTCTCGGGCTGCTGGCCGGCGCGACCGCGTTCCGGCGCGACGCGTTCGTGCAGGCGGGCGGCTACCATCCGCGCTACTTTCTCGGCGGCGAGGAAGCGCTGCTCGCGCTCGATCTGACTCGCGCAGGACACTGGCTCGTGTATGCGCCGCGCCTCACCGTCCATCACTACCCGTCGACGCAGCGCGACCGGCCGACGCGCGAGCGCACCGCCGCCCGCAACGCGGTGTGGACCGCGTGGCTCAGATGGCCGGCCGCCGCCGCGTGGCTGCATACGGTGCGCATGCTGCCGCTGCTGCGCCGCGAACGCGCGATCGTGCGCACGTTCGCCGGGCTGCCGTGGATCCTGCGCGAACGACGCACGATCCCGCCGCACGTCGAACGCATGCGTCGCCGCCTCGAGCGCGACCCGCGCCGCGAGGCCGGAACCGGAACGTGAACGCGAGCGCGGCGGCATCAGGAATCGGGCTTTTCCGCTTCGTCTTCCAGTTGCGCGAGCCGGTTGTAGATCGTCTTCAGGCTGACGTCGAGCACCTCGGCCGCCTGCGCCTTCACGCCGCCGCATTGGGCGATCGTGCCGAGGATCAGCTTGCGGTCGACTTCCTCGAGCGGCGTGCCGAACGGCACCGTCACGCGATCCTCGTGCGAATCGACCATGCTCGACAGTTCGTCCATGATCGGCGGCGGCAGCGTGTCGATCACGTCGGCATCGGTGAAGATGCTCGCGCGCTGCACGAAGTTGCGCAGCTCGCGCACGTTGCCGGGCCATTCGTAGGTTTTCAGCGCTTCGCGCGCGGCCGGCGAGAAGCGCAGGTTCCGGCCGCTCTCCTCGTTGTAGCGCTGCAGGAACGCATCGGCGAGCATCGGGATGTCGTCGCCGCGTTCGCGCAGCGACGGCAGCGGGATCGGGAACACGTTGATCCGATGGAACAGGTCGGGCCGCAGCTTGCCGTCGGCCATCGCGGCTTCCGGATCGCGGTTCGTCGCGGCGACGATGCGCACGTCCACGTCGATCTCGCGCGTCGAGCCGAGCCGCGTGACGCGCCCGGTTTCCAGCACGCGCAGCAGCTTGACCTGCGATTCGACCGGCATCTCGGTGATTTCGTCGAGAAACAGCGTGCCGCCGTCCGCGCGTTCGAAGAAGCCCTTGTGCTGGCGTTCCGCGCCGGTGAAGCTGCCGCGGTCGTGGCCAAACATCTCGCTCTCGACGAGATTCGCGGCGATCGCGCCGCAGTTCACCGCGAGGAACGGGCCGCGGCGGCGCAGGCTCAGGTCGTGCACCGTCTGCGCGGCGAGCTCCTTGCCGGTGCCCGATTCGCCGGTGAGCAGCACCGACGCTTCGGTGCGCGCGACGCGACCGATCGCGTCGTACACCGCCTGCATCGCGGGCGAGCTGCCGAGCATGCGGCCGAACCGGCCGAGGCGCTGCAGTTCCGAGCGCAGCTCCGCGATTTCCTCGTGCAGCGCGGTCGTGCGCGGCACGCGCGCGAAGATGCTGTTCAGCCGCTGCATGTTGAGCGGCTTCACCAGATAGTCGGTCGCGCCGCGCCGCAATGCATCGATTGCGGTTTCGAGGCTCGCGTGGCCGGTGGTCAACACCATTTCGCAATGCCCGCGCTTGGGCAACGCGTCGAACAGATCCATCCCGTTGCCGTCGGGCAGCACGAGGTCGCACAGCACGAGATCGGGGGTATGCGTCGAGACGAGCGTGCGCGCTTCTTCAAGCGTCGCGGCCGTATCGCACGTCAGCTGCTGCGTGCGTGCGAGCGTGGCGAGCATCGTTCGCGTATCGGCATCGTCTTCGACGATCAGGACGTAAGGCATCGAGGCTCCTGGTAATGCGGCTCGGCACATGCGTTGGCCGGCACCGCGACACGTGCAGCGTCATGCATACTATCGAGCCTGCGACGGCATCTTCAACGCTGCACACGAATGGGCAGACAAGCTGTCCTGCACTGAAAACGCGTGCTTAGCAGTATAGAAGAGTGGTGTCGCGCATTCGCCGTTCATCGAATAAATCTATCTGTCGACGCACACCGCATTGCCAGATTCAATGTCGCCGAACCGGTATAAAAGGTATCCTGAATACGTAAAAAACGACGTATGCCACGTCATTTTTTTTTACCTGGTCACGACACATTCGGTCAAAACTTCCCAACCCGGTCATACTCCATGTCGAAATCCGACGATGACGGCACGCGACTGTTCGGCCGTTCGCGAACAATTCAGGATCTGCTGCTGAAAGTGTCGCGCGTCGCCGCCACCCGCGTGAGTGTGCTGGTGGTCGGCGAAAGCGGGGCGGGCAAGGATATCGTCGCCCGGCTCATTCACGACATGAGCCCGCGCCGGCGCGGGCCGTTCGTGCCCGTCAACTGCGGCGCGATTCCGAAGGACATCGCGGAATCGCATTTGTTCGGTCACGAAAAAGGCAGCTTCACGGGCGCCGTTGCACAACATGTGGGCATGTTCGAAGCCGCGCGCGGCGGCACGCTGTTTCTCGACGAAATCGCCGAGATGCCCCTCGAATTGCAGGTCAAGCTGCTGCGCACGCTCGAAACCAACACGATCGTGCGCGTGGGCGGCCACGACGCGATTCCGCTCGACGTGCGGATCGTCGCGGCCACGCATCACGATCCGGTCGAGGCCATGCGCAACGGCACGCTGCGCGAAGACCTGTTCTACCGGATCGCGCCGATCGCGCTGCACGTGCCCGCGCTCAGGCAGCGCGAGGACGACGTCGGCGACATCGCGCTGCAGATCGTCGAACGGCTGAACGCGCGCCACCGCACGCGGAAGCGGCTGTCGACGCAGGCGATGAAGGCGCTGCGCGCATACACGTGGCCCGGCAACGTGCGCGAGCTGCGCAATGCGCTGGAGCGCGCGTTCATCCTCGCGGACGAGCAGATCGAACTGCAATTGCCGCGCCGCCCGCCGCCGCGCGAGGAAGTGCGTCACAACGCGATGACGCTGCATATCGGCACGACGCTCGCGCATACGCAGCAGCGCTTCATCGTCGCGTCGCTGCGGCATTTCAACGGCGACAAGCCGCGCACCGCGAAAGCGCTCGGCATCAGCCTGAAAACGCTGTACAACCGCCTCGCGCTGCTGCCCGAAAGCGAGCGCAATGCGGTGAGCGGCAGCGCGCCAGCGGCGCCGGCGCCGAACGGCAACGGCAACGGCGCGCCGAGTTCGCCGGCCGCGCCGCCTCCGTGAGCGCGGCGGGCCACGCCGCCGTCGTCACGCCGTCATGTCTCGCAGCGCGGCGTCCCAGTCGCGCGCGAAGCGCTCGATGCCGAATCGCTCGCACGCGTCGCGTTTGGCCGCCGCGCCCCACTCGCGCGCGAGTTCCTGATCGCGGATCAGCGTCCGCATCGCGTCGATCAGCACGGCCGGCCGCGTATCGGCCACGCCGTTGCTGCCGGTCTTCACGAGTTGCGCCATCTCGGTCGTCGCGAGCGCGACGATCGGCAGCCCGATCATCATCGCCTCGATCACCGCGAGCCCGAGGCTCGTGTAGCGAATCGGATTGAAGAAGAACCGGTAGTGCGACAGGAACTGCGGCAGCGCCGGGTTCGGCACTTCGCCGATCCCGCCGAGTTCGGCCGAGCCCATCCCGACCAGGTCGATCGGCACGCTGTGCCGCACGACCTCGAACAGGTCCGCGCCGAGGCGCCGGCCGCGGCGCGCGAGGTTGTTCACGACGGCCACGCCCTTCGGCAGCGTGCCGCGATACTCGACGCCTTCCGGCACCAGCACGCCGTGCTCGATCACGCGCGTCGGCGTCACGCCGTTGTCCCACATCAGCGCGTTGAACGGCGTCACGTGCACCAGCAACACGTTCGGGTCCTGCACCGGATGCAGCGTGTCGGTCGGATGCTCGCGCGGCGGATCGTGCTCGACGAACAGCGTCGGCAGCGCGCGCTGCGCTTCGCTCAGCAGCCGCAGGCGGTCGTGCTGGTAGTGCTTCACGTGCTGATACAGCACGCAGTCGAATTCGGTGTCGCGCACGCACTCGGCCGGCACCTCGTGCACGTTGTCGCCCCACGGCAGGTGGCCGACGCGGCCCGCATAGCCGGGCGGATGCTGCGGCTTCGTCACGATGTAGAAATCGTGCGGCGCCTGCGACAGGTAATACAGATAGTTGCCATGCACGTGCCAGGTCAGCACGCGCAACCGCTTACGTGACATGACGTCTCTCCTCCGCGAGCAGTTCGTCCGCCCGGTCCATCACGTCGCCGACGCCGATCGCGGTCGCGCACTCGTGCCCGTACGGGCAGGTATCGAACATGCACGGCCGGCACGCCGGGTAGTTCGCGAGCACGCGATGACGTTCGGCGTCGAGCGGCGCCCAGCGGGCCGTATCGCTGCCGCACGCGACGACGATGCTCGGCGTGCCGAGCGCCGCCGCGACATGCGATACGCCCGTGTCGTTGCACAACAGCAGCCGCGCGCGGGCGATCAGCGCGGCGAGCGCGCCGAGCGGCGTGCGGCCGCACAGGTTCACGCACGGCCGCCCGAGGTGCTCGGCGAACGCGCTCGCCAACCCGAGTTCCGCGCGCGTGCCGGTCAGCACGATCTGCCAGCCGTCGTCCGCGAGTTGCCGCGCGGCCAGCGCGAAGCGTTCGACGGGCCAGCGCCGCGACGCCATCCGCGCGCCGGGATGAACGATCACGTAGCGGCCGGGATCGAGCGCATGTTCGTCGCAGAGCACGTGCCACAGCGCGTAGTCGAGCCCGCCGAGCGGAAATTCGAGGTAGTCGCCCCAGTCCGCGTAGCCGAGCTTGCGCGTGAGCGCCAGATAGCGCGCCACTTCCGGTTCGTCGTCGCGCCAGACGAGCGCGCAGTCGAGCGTGGTCGTGCCGCCGTCGGCCGGCACGAAGCCGGCCGTGCGCGTCGCGCCGAGCGACGCGACGATCGCGTTCGTGTGCACGCCGCTGCCGTGCAGCTGGATCGCGAGATCGAAGTCGCGCGCGCGGCATTCGGCGATGAACGCTTCGCGCGTGGCCGCGTCGGGTTCGGGCTGCTCGCCGAGGCCCGGCGCGCCGGGGAACGCGATGAAGCTGTCGATGTAATCGGAAAAGCGCGACGCGAACTCGCGCGCCCACGGCAGGCCGATCAGCGTGATGCGCGCGTCCGGTTCGCCGCGCCGCAGCGCGCGCAGCGCGGGCACCGCGCACAGCATGTCGCCGAGCTGCAAAGCACGGAACACCGCGATCCGCTTCGGGCCGCGCAGGCCGTCGGAATCGACGCTGGGATCGAGCTTCATAGGAATAGCACTCTGAAGTGAAGTGCGCCGCGCATGCGCCAATACAGCGACACGGGCGGAATCGCGATGGACGTGACGATCATCTCGGCCACGTGCGACACCGTGAACTGCGTGCCGCGCAACCGTTTCGCGCAGAACCCGGCGGTCGTCGCGGCCCACACTGCCGCGCACACGATGGCCGGAGCCGGCCAGCCGGCGGCGAAACAGCCGATCGCGCCGAGCGCGGCGAGCACGGCCACGTAGTAATGCCACGGCGGCGTCGGCCGGATATGACGCCGGTAGGTCGCGCGGTGCTTCTTGTACAACAGCGCGTCGAAATACACTTTCGACTGCGCGCCGATGCTCGATCCCCAGCGCGCGGGGCGCACCGGATGCACGATCCGCGCGGCGTCGGCGTCGACGATCGGCCCCGCATGCTCGCGTAGCGCGAACATCAGGTCGGCGTCCTCGCGCCACGCGCGCGTGAAGCGTTCGTCGAAGCCGCCGATGCGTTCGAGCGCCGCGCGCCGCACGAAGCAATTCGCGGTCGCGAATTCCGCATGCGCGAGCCCTGCTGCGTCGCGTTCGTAGTCGGTCGGGCGCGGCCGCAACGGCACGTCGATCCGGCCGGCGGCGGCCGCCGCCGACGGCTCGGCCAGCAGCGCGGCCGCGCCATGGCGCAGCCAGGTCGGATCGGGAATCGTATCGTCGTCGGTGAACGCGATCAGCGCGCCGCCCGCGCTGCGCCAGCCGACGTTGCGCGCGCCGGCCGGGCCTTGCGTGTCGGGCGCGGTCATGTAGCGGATCGCCGGCACGTCGGACACGCGCGCGCGGCACGCATCGACGACGGCGCGCGCGCTGCCGGCCGGGTCGTCGTCCACGACGACGATCTCGTAGGTGGTCGGATCGAACACCTGCGCGCACAGCGCGTCGAGGCAGCGTTCGAGCAGATCGGGCCGCCGGTAGGTCGGCACGACGACCGACACCACCGGCGGCAGCTGCGTGTCGCGCATGTTCATCTTGGCTTCTCCAGCAGGAACGGGCCGATCACGAGCGCGTCGAGCGGCGACGTCCAGAAGCATTCGATCGCGTCGCGCGGCGAGCACACGATCGGTTCGCCGCGCGTGTTGAACGACGTGTTGACGAGCACCGGCACGCCGGTGAGCGCGTCGAACTCGGTCAACAGCGCATGCAGCAGCGGATGCTGCGTCGCGTCGACGGTCTGCACGCGCGCGGTGCCGTCGATGTGGCGCACGGCCGGAATTTTCTCGGCGCGCTCGGGCAGAACGTCGTACACGAACAGCATGAAGGGCGCGCGCAGCGGCGTGCGCCGGCCGCCGCTGAACCAGTGATGCGCGCGATCCTCGAGCACGACCGGCGCGACCGGCCGGAAATCCTCGCGATCCTTGATCCGGTTCAGCTTGCGCTGCATGTCCGGATCGATCGGCGACGCGAGGATCGACCGTGCGCCGAGCGCGCGCGGGCCGAACTCCATGCGCCCCTGGAACCAGCCGATCACGCGGTTCGCCGCGAGCAGCGCGGCCGTCTGCGCGGCGACGTCGGCGAGCCGCCGGTACGGCAGCTGCGCTTCCTTCAGGAACGCCTCGATCGCATCGTCGTCGTAGGCCGGCCCCAGGTACGCATGATCCATTCGCCAGCCGCCGCGCGCGCCGCGCATCCGGAAGTCGGTCCACAGCGCGGCGCCGAGCGCGGTGCCCGCGTCGCCGGCGGCCGGCTGCACCCACACGTCGTCGAACGGGCCGCGATCGCGGATCTTCGCGTTCATCACGCAGTTCAGCGCGACGCCGCCCGCCATCGCGAGCTGCCGCTCGCCGGTCTCGGCGGCGAGCCAGTCGACCGCCTGCAGCGTCGTCTCCTCGAGCACCAGCTGCAGCGCATGCGCGATGTCGCAGTGATGCGGCTCGATCGGGCCGCCGCGTTCGCGCGGCGGGCCGAACAGTGCCGCGAGATCCGCGTCGCGCACGTCGTAGCGCCCTTCGCCGCGATACTGCACGAGCTTGCGCATCTCGTCGGCGAACACCGGCTTGCCGTACGACGCGAGCGCCATCACCTTGTATTCGTCGGACGAGTGCAGGAAGCCGAGATAGCGCGTCAAGCGCTCGTACAGCAGCCCGAGCGAATGCGGCAGGTTGACCTGCCCGAGCCGCCGGTACGACCGGCCGTCGAATACGCCGTAGCTCGTCGTCGCCCGTTCGCCGCGCCCGTCCATCGTCATCACCGCACAGCGTTCGAACGGCGCGGCGAGAAACGCGCTCGCCTCGTGCGCGAGATGGTGCTCGACGAAATGCCAGCGGAACGGCCCGTCGTGCGTGACGCCGCGAAACCGCCGCTGCAGATGATGCGGCACGCCGCCCGCGAGCTGGCGCGGCGCGTTGACGATCGACGACAGGAACAGCGGATGCCACGGCGACGCGCCGTCCTCGCGCGGCGCATGCGCGGACGGCGACAGCGGCAAGGTCAGCGCCGGCGCCGTGCCTTCGCGGTCGAGTTCGAACCACGGGTCGTACGAATACGCGACGTGGTCGACGTCCGCGAGCGTGATGCCCGCTTCCGCGAGGCAATAGTCGATCGCGTGGAAAGGCAACTCCCAGGTCGAGAACGGCACCGGGCGCTTCGCATGCTTCACGTGCGTGAAGCGTTCGTCCTCGGCCGCCGCGATCACGACGCCGTCGCGCACGATGCACGCGGCGCTGTCGTGGAAGGCGGCGTTGATGCCGAGCGTATGGATCGGATCAGGCATGCGTCAGTTCCTCGTGATGACGTGCGCGAACGGAATCACGTTCGATGCGTGCGCCGCGACCGGCTCGTCGTCGTGCGCGGCAGCCCGCGCGGCCGTGCGTTGCGCATGGCGCGCGCTGCCGCGCAGCAACGCGTGCACGGCGGCGGCGACGTCGTCGACGCTCACGCCGCGCAGGCACGGATGGCCGGGCTGGTTGCACACGCTGCGGTAGCAGTTTCGGCACGGCACGTCGACGTTCAGCACACGGTGCGGCACACGCCACGGCGTGTGCTGCGGATTGGTCAATGCATACAGGTCGACCACCGGCGTGCCGAGCGCGGCCGCGAGATGCACGGGGCCGCTGTTGTTCGACAGCAGCAGGTCGGCCGTCTCGATCAGCGCGCCGAGTTCGCCGAGCGGCAGCACGCCCGCGAGCGGCATCGCGCGCGGCCCCGCCCGTTCGCACACCGCGTCGACCAGCGCGCGTTCGTCCGCGCTGCCCGTCACCGCGATGCCGTCGAACAGCGGCGCGACGGCGGCGGCCGCTTCGCCGAAACGCTCGGCCGGCCAGCGCCGCGACGCGGCGGTCGCGCCCGGATGGACGACGAGCCAACGCGGGCGCTCCGCCGCCGGGCGGCGTGCACCGCCGAAGCGCTGCAACGCGGCCTGCAGGCGCGCGTGCACCGCGCGGCGCGCCGCGTCGCCCGGCTCGAACGCCATCCGCCAGTCCGCCGTCTTCGCGCCGACGGTACGCACCAACGCGAGCTGGCGCGCGACCTCGTGGCGCACGTGCGATGCCGGCTCGGTTTCCGGCACGCGGTCGGTCAGCAATTCATACGGGTTCTCGCGGCAATGCGCGAGCCGCAGCGGGATGCCGGCGAGCCAGCACATCATCGCGGCGGGCAGCGGATTCTGGCTGTAGACGGTGAAGATCACGGCCGCGTCGAAACGGCCCGCCAGCAGCCGGTCGATCATGTCGAGATCAGCCACCGGATCGCCGCGCACGTCGGGATGCTTGACCCATGGCGCGTCGTAGCTCCACACGTCGTCGACCATCGGCAGATGCTGCGCGAGCGCGGCGCCCGTGCGCGACGTCAGCAGCGTCAGCTGGCGATCGGCGCCGCTCTCCTTCAGCGCGCGCAGCGCGGGCGTGGTCATCAGCACGTCGCCGATGCTGTCGAGCCGCACGCACAGGATGCGCCGGGCGCGGCTCCAGGCCGAGCTCATTGCCGCACCCACGAGCCATGCCGAAGCGCGGCCTCGCGCACGACGATGTCGGCGGCCAGGTCGACGCGATCGACGACGTGATGCGGCGTGCGCGCGGCGTTGAGCCGCCACTCGGTCTCGTTACCGCAGTCGACCAGAATCGTGCCGCAGCGCTCGGTGCGGCCGGCCTCGACATCGTCGAGGATGTCGCCGATCATCCAGCTCCATTCGGGCACGGCGCCGAGCGCGGCCAGCGCGCGGCGCAACATGCCGGGACGCGGCTTGCGGCAGATGCAGTCGCAGGTGTAGCGCGGCACGCTGCCCTGCGGGTGATGCGGGCAGTAAAAAAAATCCGCCAGCGTCGCGCCGTTCGCTTCGAACAATTCGGCGAGGCGCTGGCGGACCGCGCCAAGCTCATGTTCGGTAAAGCGGCCGAGCGCGACGCCCGGCTGGTTCGACACGACCGCCAGCGGCATCCCGGTCGCGCCGAGCGTGCGCAGCGCGCGCGCGGCGCCCGGCGCGAGGCGCATGCGCGCGGGATCGACGTTGTACGGCACGTCGTCGAGCAGCGTGCCGTCCTTGTCGAGCAGCACCGCGCCGGGCAGCCGCCGTTCGCGCTTCAGGGCCATGACGTCTCCTTCATCGGCAGCACCATCAGCTCCGGCACCACGGTGCCCGGCGGCTGCGTCAGCACGAAGCGCACGGCGGCCGCGACGTGCTCCGGCGGCTGCAGCGTGTCCTCGTCGATGTCGGGAAAACGGTCGAGCAGGAACGGCGTGCGCATCCCGCCCGCGACGATCGCCGACACGCGCACGCCGCTCGGCCGCAGTTCGGCATGCAGCGCGTGCGACAGGCCGAGCAGCCCCCACTTCGTCGCGTGATACGCGGACGCGTTCGGCCACGCGCGCTTGGACGCGGTCGACGCGATGTTCACGATATGGCCGTCGCCGCGCGCCTTCATCATCGGCACGGCCGCGTGACACATCAGGTACGGGCCGAACAGGTTCGTCATCAGCACCTGCTGCCACGCGTCGACGCTCACGTCGTCGATCGGCGCGGTCACGTCGATCGCTGCATTGTTGACGATCACGTCGAGGTCGCCGAGCGACTCGCGCGCATCGTGCACGACCTGCAGCACCGATGCTTCGTCGCGCACGTCGAGCGGCCGGCCCACCGCCTGCCCGCCGTGCCGTTCGAGCCGCTGCGCGACGGCGGCCGCGCGGTCGCCGTCGAGATCGGCGACGACCACATGCGCGCCGTGCTGCGCAAGCTCTTCGCAAATGGCTTCGCCGAGACCGCGGCCGCCCCCGGTCACGAGTGCGGTCCGGCCGGCGAGCGGCGGTTTGGCTGGATCGTGAGTCGCGTTCACCTGCACCTCCTGTCGATGTCGGAAAGCAATCCGGCTGACGGCGACACTTGTCGCGACAACCGTCCGTGCAGGAGATACAGCGAAAACCGTGCCGGCCTGCGCGCGCCCGCGCCGCATCGGACCGTGGCGCGCGCTCGCTGGCTTTTTTATAACCGGCTGTAAAAACCGGCCCGGGCGGCCGCGCCTGGGCGGCCCCCTCAGATCGCGAGCCCGTCGGGCGTGGCCTGCGCGCGGTGCTTCGCGAGCGCGCGCAGGCAGTGCGCGATGCTGCCCGCGAACGCCTCGTCGAACCACGGCTGCGCGCCCGACACACCGACCACGATGCCGCCGAGCGCGACGCCGCCCCACAGGTTCGTGTCGCCCGCGCGCAGCCGGTACGGCTCCAGCGCCTGCACGACGTGGCCGTCGCGGCCCGTTTCCCATGACAGCCGCGCCTTGGCCCGCGCATACGCTCGATAGTCGGCGTCCCAGTCCTTCGGGTCGGGCAGCGAAAACTCGTACAGGATCGCGTCCTCGAACGCCGCGTCGTGCGGCCCGAGCGCCGGGTCCATGATCACGATGTGCAGGCAGCCGCTGTCGCCGACGAAATCGCTCTGCAGCGCGGCGGACAAGGTCGGCAGCAGCAGCTCGACGGCCGCCACCGCGGCCTGGCGGTCCGCGAACGCGCTACCGCCGCGACGTGCGTTCAGGGCTTCGGGTGTCGTCGGATTCAGAAGGTTCGGCATGGATTTCTCCGGAGGAAAACGCGAGCGCACGCAACGCCGCGATCAGGTCGGCCGCTACCGCGGGCTTGGTCAGGTACGCATGGAAACCGGCTTCGACCGCACGCGTGCGGTCGCGATCGCGCGCATGGCCGGACAACGCCAGCGCTTCGAGCGGCGCACGGCCGTCGCGCTCGCGCGCGGCATCGAGCTGGCGCACGCGCGCCATCACCGCGTAGCCGTCCTCCTCGTCGTCGCCGAGATCGATGTCGCAGACGAGCAGCGCCGGCCAGTCGGCCCGGCGCGCGCGCCACAGGTCGTCCAGCAGCGCCTGGCCCGACGCATACGCATGCACGTCGGCGCCGGCCACCTTCAGCAGCGCGGTGAGGGCCTCGCGCGCCTCGTCGTGGTCGTCAACGCACGCGATGCGCAGCCCGTCGAGCGGCTTCGCCGTGGTCGCGTTGCCGGCCTCCGGATGCGGCGACGCGCCGTCGGGCTGCATCGACGCCGGCGCCACCGCATACATCGGCAGCGACAGGTGCAGCGTCACGCCGATATCGTCGCGTTCGCGCACGACGTAGCCGCCAGCCTCCTCGATCGCATCCTGCAATCGTTCGAGATCGATCAGCGACAGCTCCGTTGCGTCGACGCCCGCGCACGCGATCGTGATGCGCGCTTCGGGGTCGTGGCGCGCAGTGCGCACCTCGAGCTGCCCGCCACTGCTCGCTTCGATCGCGCCGCGACACAGTTCCCACACGAAGCGCCGCAGCGCGGCCGGATCGGCGTTGACGACGAGATCCTCGTCCGACACATGGCGGAACACCGGCACGCCGCGCTGGGCGGCCGCCTCCGCCAGCGAATCGAGCACCTGCGACACGAGCGGGTTGATCCGCACCGGCTGCCGCGCGAACTTCGCCTCCGTGCGTTCCAGTTCGCGCTGCTTCGCCTGCAGCGACCACATCTGCGCATACACGCCGCCGCTTTCCAGCAGCTCGTCGTGCGTGCCCTGCTCGACGAGCCGGCCGTACTCCATCACGAGGATGCGGTCGGCATCGACGATCGTCGACAGCCGGTGCGCGATGATGAGGCTCGTGCGATGCTGCGCGACGCGCATCAGCTCCTGCTGGATCGCGCGCTCCGAGCGCGTGTCGAGCGCCGACGTCGCCTCGTCGAACACGACGATCGGCGGCGCCTTCAGCAATGCGCGCGCGATCGCGACCCGCTGCCGCTCGCCGCCCGACAGCCGCACGCCGCGCTCTCCGACGCGCGTGTCGTACGCATCGGGCAGCCGCTCGATGAACGCGTCGAGCTGCGCGCCGCGCGCGGCCGCGATCACGTCGCCGCGGGTCGCGTCGCGCTTGCCGTACGCGATGTTGTACGCGAGCGTGTCGTTGAACAGGATGGTGTCCTGCGGGACGATGCCGAGCGCGTCGCGCAAGCTGCGCTCGGTAACGAGCCGTAAATCCTGGCCGTCGATCCGGATCGTGCCCGCATCGGGCTGGTACAGCCGGAACAGCAGCCGCGCGAGCGTCGACTTCCCCGAGCCGCTGCCGCCGACCACGGCGATCGTCTGCCCGGGCTCGATGCGGAACGACACGTCGAACAGGATCTGCCGGCTCGGCTCGTAGCCGAAGTCGACATGCTCGAATTCGATCGCGCCGCCGCGCACGACGAGCGGCTGCGCGCCGGGCGCATCGCCGTCCTCGCCGGGCTTGCCGCGCGCATCGAGCAGCCCGAACAGCCGCTCGATGTTCGTCATCGCGTCGTTCGCCTCGCGGAACACGAAACCGAGCGCGTTCAGCGGCAGGCTGATCTGGATGATGTACGCGTTGATCAGCACGAGATCGCCGATCGTCATCGCGCCGCGCGCGACCTGCTGCCCGGCAAGCAGCATCACCGCCGCGATCCCCGCGCCGATGCACGCGCTCTGCCCGATATGCAGCGCCGACAGCGCGTACTGGTTGTCGACGCCGGCCTCGCGCCATTCGCCGAGCACGCGATCGAGCCGGTTGCGCTCGACGTCCTCGCGCGCGAAGTACTTGACCGTATCGACGTTCAGCAGGCTGTCGACCACGCGCGAGTTCGACTCGGCCTCCAGCGCGTTCACGCGCCGCTGGTAGCGCATGCGTCGGCGCGTGAACACCACCGTATATGCTGCATAGACGGCGAACGTGACGAGGATGATCGCGGTGAAGCCGCCGCCGTACTTGCCGATCACGATCACGAGCACCGAGCCGATCTCGATCGCCGTCGGCACGATCGTGAACACCGCGACGCCGAGCAGGTAGCCGATGCCGGCCGTGCCTTTTTCGAGGTCGCGCACGACGGCGCCCGTTTCGCGCTGCGCATGAAACCGCGCGCCGAGCCGATGCAGATGGCCGAACGTGCGCACGGTAAACGATGCGACCGTATGCTGCGTGACCTGCACGAAGGTCATGTCGCGGACTTCGTTCAGCGCGTTCGACGCGAAGCGCACGACCGCGTACGCGAATAGCAGCAGCACCGGCCACGCCATCGGCTGGCCGGCCGCGCGGCCGAAGCCGTCGACGATGTCCTTGAGCAGCAGCGGCACCGATACGGCCGCCGCTTTCGCGAGCACCAGCAGCACGATCGCCGCCAGCACGCGTGCGCGGTAATGCCAGATCGCGCGCCAGAGTTCGACCGCGATCCGGACGCGCAGGCCGCGCCTGTCGTGGCGATGGCGGAGATCGCGGGGGTCGCGGGAGTCGCGGCCTGCCGCCGCATCACGTTCGTTGACGGGCGTTTCGTCGATTCCGGTCGTCATGCACGCATTACTCGCGGTCGGGGGCGCGGCGTTTCACGCACGGGGGTCAATGGCGCGGTTCGCGCTCGCGGCCGCTCACCACGGTGCCCGGTTCGGGGTCGCGTGCGGCAGGCTGGGTCGGCGTGACGGTCCGCTGGTCCGGATGCAGCACCATGCCCGTATCGTGTTCGTCGTCGCGGCGCACGCGCACGCGATTCTCGACGTCGCGCACGCCCAGGCAGCCGTCGGCCAGATCCTCGATGTCGTGCTTCATCCAGCGCGCCGGCACCGTGCGGTCCAGCTCGACGCGACCTTCTTTCACCTGCACGGCGACGTCGCTGACGTCGATCTCGAGCGCGTGCGCGAGCCGCTCGCAGACGTCCTCGCGAATCCGCTCGTCCGAGCGCGTATAGCCTTTCGGCCCGCGGCGATGGCGCAGTGCGTCGCGTTCGGCGTCCCGGCCGAAGCGCGACAGGTCGGGGGCGCTGCCGCCGTAGCGCGGGTCGCCGCGCGGGTCGCCTATGTCGCGCTCGCCGTACGCGCCCATCCGATGCGCGCCGCGGAATTCCGGCCGCTCGCCGCCGTACCGGCCTTCGCGACCCTCCGCACGGCGGCGGCCCGGTTCGCCGTAGCCGCGCTCGGGGTCCCGCGCCGGCTGGCGCGCGCCGCCCGGCCAGTCCGGGTCGGCCGCGCCCCGCCGCTGGTCGGCCGGCCGCGCCGCGCGCTCGGTCCATTCGCTGCCCCAGTCTTCCGGGCCCACGTCCTCGCTCGCGAAGCGGCGGTAAGCCGATTCGTAATCTTCTTCCGGCCATCGGGCCGGGTCGTCCGGGATGCGCTCGCCGGCGCCCCGGTACGCGCGTTCGTTGCGCTCGTGCCAGTCGGGCGGGCCGCCGCGCTCGCCGGACCGTCCGGGATATCGTCGTTGCATCGTGTCTCTCCTTGATCGCCTGCGCCGCGCACGGCACCGTGCCGCGTCGCGGCGCGCGTCGGTCGGGTGAATGCAAATCGCGTGCCGGCGCCGTGGCGGGGCCGCGACGGTTGCGCGCCGCAGCGCCGGGAAGCCGTCAGGCGCCCCAATCTGCAACGCGATTGCAGTTTTTGCGTGCCGGGCGTCACGGCGCGGCGCCGGATTCGTCCGGGTCGTCCGGGTCGTCCGTGCGGCCGGGCTCGCTCAGCCGCTCGGTGCGGTCCGGCTCGATATCGGCGCCTTCCTCGAGCGTCGAATCGCCGTCCGCCGACGCGCGCTCGCCGGTCCCCGCGCGGTCCGTATCGCTGTCGAGCGCCGCGTCGCCGCGTTCGAGCGCGTGGTCGTCCAGCGGCGAATCGACGTCGAACGGATGGCGCCGCGCGCCCGCCGTGTCGCTGCCGCTGTCGGACGAGTCGCTCGGGCCGAGCGCCCGGCCGTCGCGGCCGCGGCTGGCGTTGTCGTCGTCCGGGCCGGCCGGTTCGTTATCGGGATTCAGCGTGCTGTTCATGTCGATCTCCTTGCCTGGCTTGCCGCCGCGCGATCGGCCGGACGGCCGCCGCACGGCAGGCGGACTGCACGTTCGTGCAATCGGCATGCCGCGCCCGGCGCGGACGGCGGGCCCTGCGGACGGCACGGCCCATGCGCACCCATTGATCAGCTGAATCGAGTTCCTTTATGCTTTCGGACGTGCCAATTCGCTCCGTATGGCCGCCGCCGGCGCGCCCGGCAGCGGGCCGGCGACCTGCGGCCGCCCGTATGTTCAACTTGCCGCTCCGATGAAGAAAGACGACGCCGATCTCCAACCGCATCCGCCGCCGCCCGGTTCGCCCGACGCGCGCGACCTGCAGCACCGCTTCGCCGAATTCCGGTTCCAGACCGTGGTGGAGTCGATCACCGACTATGCGGTTTTCATGCTCGACCCTTATGGCAACGTCGCGACGTGGAACGCCGGCGCCCAGCGCATCAAGGGTTACGCCGCCGCCGATATCGTCGGCCACCATTTCTCGCTGTTCTATCCGTCCGACGCGATCACGGCCGGCCGGCCGTCGCAAGGGCTCGCGCTGGCCGCCGCACACGGCCACTTCGAGGACGAGGGCTGGCGCGTGCGCAAGGACGGCACGCAGTTCTGGGCGAGCGTGACGATCACGCCGGTGTACGACGCGACGCACCAGTTGTGCGGCTTCATCAAGATCACGCGCGACATGACCGAGCGCAAGCGGCTCGAGGAGCTCGAGGCGTCGACGCACCGGCTCAGCGTGTTCATCGCGATGCTCGCGCACGAGCTACGCAATCATCTCGCGCCACTGCGCAATTCGGTCGGCGTGCTGCAGAGCCTGCCCGATCCCGCGCCCGCGCTCGTGCAGTGTCGCGACGCCGTGCATCGCCAGGTCCGGCAACTGACGCGGCTCGTCGACGATCTGCTCGACGTCGGACGCATCACGGCCGGCAAGGTCGAACTCGCCGCGCGCCCCATCACCGTGCGCGACATCGTGTGCCGCGGCGTCGAAAGCATCCAGCCGAAGCTGGCCGCGCGCGGGCAGTGGATCCGCGTCGACCTGCCGACCGATTCCGTGGTCCTGCACGGCGACGACGCACGGCTCGTCCAGGTGCTGCACAACCTGCTCGACAACGCGTCGAAATTCTCGCCGCACGGCGGCCGGATCGACGTCGGCGCGCGGATCGAGGGGCCGTCGGTTGCGATCCGCGTCGTCGATCACGGCGCGGGCATCGCACCGGGCGCGCTCGAAACGATCTTCGACCTGTTCCAGCAGGAAGGCGCATCGGGTCGCTCCCCGTCCGACGGCTTCGGGCTCGGGCTCGCGATCTGCCGATCGTTCGTCGAACTGCACGGCGGGCGGATCGTCGCGGAAAGCGACGGGCCCGGCCACGGCGCAACGTTCACGATATGGCTACCGATCGCGCAAACGACCCGCAACGCCCCCTCCGCATCGCCCGCGCCAGCCGCGCTCGAACCGCCGGCCGACGCGCCGCTGCGCATCGTCGTCGTCGACGACAACCGCGATTCGGCCGACACGCTCGCGGTGCTGCTGCAACTGAAAGGGCATGCGCCGCGCGTCGCGTACAACGCGGCCGATGCGCTGGCCGTCGCGCGCGACTACGCGCCGCAACTGATGCTGCTCGACCTGACGATGCCGGACGTCGACGGCTTCACGCTGCTGCAGGAACTGCGCGCGATCGACGCGCTGCGCGACACGACCTGCGTCGCGCTGTCCGGCCATGCGCGCGCGTCCGACCTCGCGCGCACCGAACGCGCGGGCTTCGACGACCATCTCGTGAAGCCCGTCGAGATGGCCGTCCTCGACGCGCTGCTGCAGCGCGTCGCGCGCCAGGTTCAGGACACGCCGTAAGCGCCCGTACTCAGGCCATCGCGCGGCACATCGCCGCGCACGCCTCGCACGCGAGCGCACAGCGGCGGCAATGCTCGTGCGCATGCCGCGAACACTCGGCCGCGCACAAGTCGCACGCGTGTGCGCACAGCGCGCAAATGCGCGGTGCGAGCCCGCTGCGGCGCGCCATCGCGCCCGACGCGAAGCGGCACAGCTGCGCGCATTCGATGTCGAGCGCGATGCAGCCGGCCAGCGCGTGCACGTCGCGCTCCGCGAGGCAGGCGGCCGCACAGGTGTCGCACGCGTGCGCGCAGGCGTCGCACGCGGCCATGCAGTTGTCGTATTGATCGCTCATCGGAGGGCTCCCGGTTTCGGTTTGCGTCGTTTCGGTGTGCATCGTTTCGGTTCGTGTCGTCACGGCGTCAGCTTCACTTTCATCCAGCCGGGCTCGCGTACGTTGAACGCGCGATACGCGTCGATCGCGTTCGTCAGCGGCTCGCTGCGCGTGAGCACCGACAGCGGGTCGAACGCGCCGCTGCGCACCAGCTCGACGAGCGGCGGCGTCACCGTCCGGTGATTGCAGTTGCCCATCTTGATCGTGAGGTTGCGGTTCATCGCCTCGCCGATCGGAAACACGCGCGCCGCCTGCGGATACACGCCGATCACCGAGATCGTGCCGGCCTTCGCGACCGCGCGCACCGCCCATTGCAGCACCTGCGACGGCCCGTCGCCCGGCACCCAGTTGCGGCCGTCCGGCTTGCGGTGCGGCGCGATCGCGTCGACTTCCGCATCGAACGCACGCGCGGCGTCGCGATCGGCGGCGGCAGGCCCATGCGTCGCGCGCATCGCATCGACGCCCACCGCGTCGATCACGCGATCGACGCCGATCCCGCCCGTCAGCCGCAATATCGTGTCGACCGGATCGTCCTCGGAAAAATCGACGATCTCGGCGCCCTGTGCGCACGCCATCTCGAGTCGCGACGCGATGCGGTCGACCGCGATCACGCGCCCGGCGCCCATCAGCTTCGCACTCGCGATCGCGAACTGCCCGACCGGCCCCGCGCCGAACACGGCGACCGTATCGCCTGGCTTCACTTCCGCAAGCTGCGCGCCGAAATAGCCGGTGGGGAAGATGTCCGACATCAGGATCGCGCGATCGTCGTCGATCGCGTCGGGCAGCCGGATCAGGCTCGCATGCGCAAGCGGCGTGCGCGCGTATTCGGCCTGCAGCCCGTCGACCGGGCCCGTTTCCGCCGGCCCGCCGAAGAACGAAGTGCCCGCGCGCGGGCCCCCGGGGTTCGCGACGTCGCATTGCGCGGTGTAGCCCGCGCGGCAGTATGCGCAGCTGCCGCACGCGATCGTCGATGGAATCAGCACGCGATCGCCGCGCCGCAGGTTGCGCACGTCGCGCCCGACCGCCTCGACGATGCCGACGCCTTCGTGGCCGAGGATCGTGCCGGGCTTCATCCCGCCGAGCGTGCCGCGCACCATGTGCAGATCGGTGCCGCAGATCGCGCTGGCGGTCAGGCGCACGACCGCGTCGGTCGCCGCGGAGACTTCCGGATCGGGCACCGTGTCGATGCGAATATCGCCGATGCCGTGAAATACGACTGCTTTCATGTCAGGCCCTCCTTGTCGAAAGCGGAAACGGTGAATGTGACCGTCGAGCCGATCGAGCAAGGGGTGCGCCTGTGCAGCGCGCGGGGTGCGGTGATGTGTGGGCGGGAAGCGCTGCGATTTCGGGGAAAGACCGTGTCGGTGTGTCAGTTCGTCGGCGGGTCGTTGCCGTCGTTGCCGTCGCGTGCGTTCGAGATCGCTTCGACGAGCTTCAGTTCGTCGTCGATCGACAGCGTCGTGTCGGTCACTTCGCCGCCCAGCGATGCAAGCCCGGCGCTGAGCGCGTAAATATCGACCTGCGTCGCGGCCAGCCCGAGCGACACCGTGCCGGGACGCGCGTTGCGCGCGACGCGGTCGGTCAGCGCGTCGTCAACCGGCCGCCCGCGCCACGCGTCGAGCGACGATTCGATATGCGCGACCACATTGTCGAGCAGCGAGCCGGACGACACGCGGCCCGGGTCGACTGCATGCGTGCGCAACTGTCCGTCGGTCGAGCAGGCGACGATCACGACACCCGCGAGCGCGACGACGTGCCGGTCGCGCAACGTGCCGAGTTCGGCCAGCGCGCGACGCGCTGCGTCGAAATCGGGGTAAGACAACACGATCAGCGTGTTCATCATGCGACTCCATGCAGTCGAACGGGCGCGCTCAATGCGACAGCCCGAACGCGGCCTTCAGGCTCGCGACGATCATCTGCATCGCGATCGCCGCGAGAATCATTCCCATCAGGCGCTGCGTGACGGCCGTTACGCGCGGCGACAGGTAATGGCCGATCAGCGGCGCCGACAGCAGCGACACGGCCAGCAGCACGAGAAACGCGCCGAGCCCGAGCGCGAACGCGAGTTCCTGCCCGGTTGCGACGGCGCCGTGTCCGAGCACGATCATCGTCACGATCGTGCCGGGGCCAACGAGCAACGGGATGGTCAGCGGATAGATCGCGACGCTTTCGGCGGCCGTCGGATCGGCGCCTTCGTCGCTGCCCGGCGCATGCTGGCAGCTCGGCGAACCATGCAGCATCGACAGCGCGATCAGCAGCACCAGCAGCCCGCCCGCGAGACGGAAATCGTCGATCGTCAAACCGAACACGCGCAGGATCGCGCCGCCCGCGACGGCCGACACGATGCAGCCGACCGTCACGCCGATCGCGGCCGTCAGCGCGACCTTGCGGCGCACGCCGTCCGCCGCGCCTTCGGTCAACGACAGGAACACCGGGATGTTCGCGATCGGGTTCATGATCGCGAACAGCGCCGCGAACACCTTGATCGAAAAGGTCAGGTCGAAGGTCACCGGGTCGCTCCCGTCTCGCGCGGCAAGCGACAGGCCGCCGCCGGTTGGTTTTCGATGCGCGGCGCACGCCAGGCTGATACGATCCACGCACCACGTTCATTCACGACGGAGGGCCCCGATCGATGCAAGCCACCGACACTTTCAAGGGTCACGAGATTCGCGTCGACGCGACGCGCAACGCGAACGGCGCCTGGGTCGCGCAGGTGCGGATCTTCCGCGACGGCGCGCCGGTCGATCTTCCCGCGCCCGAACTCGTCACGCCCGAATGGCTGACGTGCGACGAAGCGCTGCGCGGCGGCATCGACCAGGGCCGCGTGATCATCCGAACGCGCGACCGGTAACCGCGCGCGGTTCGGCCGCGCGCCATCGGCCGGCATCGCGCGACGCACGTCACGCATCGAAATCGAGGTCGCCGATCAGGATCTCGCGATCGCGCTGGGTCCGGCTGCTGAAATCGACCGGCAATTCCCTCTGCCAGCGCTCGATCGTGACCGGCAACGCCGCGAGATAGCGATCGAAGCGGCTGTGGTCGGGCTCGGCCAGCAGACCGGCGATTGCATCGTCGCGCCACGCGAGCCGCGCGTTCAACCGGTTCGGCAGCCCGACCGTCGACGTGAGACCGATCACGTCGACACAGGTCGAACTGCCCTGCCCGTCGTGCGGCACGACGTCGACCTTCACTTCGCCGGGCTGATACAGGTCGCGCAGGCGCGTCGCGATACGCGGCGCGAACTCGGTTTCGAAACGTGCACGGACATCGGGGTTCATCTCGTCTCCCTTCAAGGTTCGGTGGGGGTCGTCATGCTGCTTTCAGGCGGGCGCGATCTGCCGCTCGAGCGCCGCTTCGGCCTTCAGGCTGTCGAGATCGCGGGCGATCGTCACGACCGCGAGCCGCGTGTTACCGCGCCAGTATGCGATCGAGCAGTCGTGCGCGCCGAGGTCGCCGTCGATCTCGACGCGATCCCATTGCTCCGCATGGCCGACATAGCGGAGCGTCAGGTCGTAATGCTGGCTCCAGAAAAACGGCACCGCGTCGAACGGTCGCTGCTGACCGAGCATATTGCGCGCGGCGACGATGCCCTGCCGCTCGGCGACGACCCAGTGCTCGACGCGAATCCGCTCGCCCGTCAGCGGATCGGGCCAGCGCGCGATATCGCCGGCCGCGTAGATGCCCGGCGCGCTCGTCTGCAGGAACCGGTCGACCGTCACGCCGCGCTCGACGGCGAGCCCCGCGTCCTGCGCGAGCGCAACGTTCGGATGCACGCCGATGCCGACCAGCACGACGTCGGCCGGCAGCACGTCGCCGTTCGACAACGTCACGCTGTCCGGCCCGATCCGTGCGGGCGTCGCGCCGAGATGGAACACGACGCCGTGCGCTTCGTGCAGCGCCTTGATCGTGTCGCCGAGCGCATCGCCGAGCACGCGGCCCATCGGATGCGGATCGGGCGCGACCACCTGCACGTCGAGCCCGCGCGTACGTAACGCGGCGGCCGCTTCGAGCCCGATGAAGCTCGCGCCGACCACCACGCAGCGGCGCGCGGTTTTCAGCCTGTCGATCAACGCATCGCAATCGGCGCGCGATCGCAGCACACAGACGTGCGGCAGATCGGCGCCGGGCACGTTCAGCCGGTTCGGCTCGGCGCCCGTGGCGAGCAGCAGCGCGCCGTATTCGATACGGCTGCCGTCGGCGAGCTCGACCGCCCGCTGCGCGGGATCGAGCCGCGCGACCCGTGTGTTGCAGCGTACGTCGATCCGCTGCTCGGTATAGAACGACGGCGCGCGCAGCGGCAGCCAGTCGGCCTGAGCCGTGCCCGCGAGGTAATCCTTCGACAGGTTCGGCCGGTCGTACGGCGGATCGGCATCGGCGCTCAGCAGCGTGATCGGATGCGGATAGCCTTCCTGCCGCAGCGTCACGGCCGCCGCGATTGCGGCCGCGCCGCCGCCGACGATCACGACCGAGGCCGGCGGCCCGGCCGCCTTCAGCGCGGGCGGCACGGCGGCCGGCCGCGCATCGATAACGACCGCGCGGCCGTCGCGCCGCTCGACGCGCCAGCACGGCAGCCCGTCGAGCGCCGGTGCGCGCTCCATCTCGCCGGTGCGCAGGCAGAACGCCGCGTGATGCCACGGGCAGCGAATCGTGTCGCCGACCAGCAGGCCCTTGGCGAGCGGGCCGCCGTAGTGCGGGCATTGCGCGCCCACCGCGAACAGTTCGTCGCCGCGGCGCACGAGCAGCACGGCCGTATCGCCGACATGGCCTTCGATCATCGCGCCGTCGGCGAGATCGTCGAGCGCGATCCCTTGCGTGAGATCGGGTGAGGACGCAGCATCGCTTCCAGTCATGACGTGGCTCCCGAAAAGTCAGGTAACGATCCCATTATCGACATCCGTCCTGAAAAGAACAGGTACAGAGGCCCCGCAGCGCACGAGAAACGCGGACTGTAGCTTGTACGCGATCCGCGACCGGCGTAGAACGTGATCGACGTTGCGGCGCAACACGCCGGCCGCGCTGCGAGCGGCCGCGCGACCCGCGCAATCCGCGTGCCGCCTTCCCCCTGTCAAAGGAACGCTACCCGATGGCCACCGTGCTGTGCGTGCTCTACCCCGATCCCGTCGACGGCTATCCGCCGCGCTACGTACGCGATGCGATTCCGGTCATCACCCGCTATGCGGACGGCCAAACCGCGCCGACGCCGGCCGGCCCGCCCGGCTTCCGGCCCGGCGAACTCGTCGGCTCGGTGTCCGGCGCGCTCGGCTTGCGCGGCTATCTGGAAGCGCACGGCCACACGCTGATCGTCACGAGCGACAAGGACGGCCCCGATTCCGAATTCGAGCGCAGGCTGCCCGAAGCGGACGTGGTGATTTCGCAGCCGTTCTGGCCCGCGTACCTGACGGCCGAACGGATCGCCCGCGCGCCGAAGCTCAAGCTCGCGCTGACGGCCGGCATCGGCTCCGATCATGTCGACCTGGACGCCGCCGCACGCGCGCACGTCACGGTTGCCGAAGTCACTGGCTCGAACAGCATCAGCGTCGCCGAGCACGTGGTAATGACGACGCTCGCACTGGTGCGCAACTATCTGCCGTCGCATGCGATCGCGCAGCAGGGCGGCTGGAACATCGCCGACTGCGTGTCGCGCAGCTATGACGTCGAGGGGATGCATTTCGGCACGGTCGGCGCAGGGCGCATCGGTCTCGCCGTGCTGCGCCGGCTGCACCCGTTCGGCCTGCATCTGCATTACACGCAGCGCCACCGGCTCGATGCGTCGATCGAGCAGGCGCTCGCGCTCACGTATCACGCCGACGTGGCATCGCTCGCGAGCGCCGTCGATATCGTCAACCTGCAGATTCCGCTGTACCCGTTGACCGAGCACCTGTTCGACGCGGCGATGATCGCGCGGATGAAGCGCGGCGCGTACCTGATCAACACCGCACGCGCGAAGCTGGTCGACCGCGACGCGGTCGTGAATGCGCTCACGTCCGGCCATCTCGCCGGCTATGGCGGCGACGTGTGGTTTCCGCAGCCGGCGCCCGCCGATCACCCGTGGCGCACGATGCCGTTCAACGGAATGACGCCGCATATCTCGGGCACGTCGTTGTCCGCGCAGGCGCGCTATGCGGCCGGCACGCTGGAGATCCTGCAATGCTGGTTAGACGGCAGGCCGATCCGCAACGAATACCTGATCGTCGACGGCGGCACGCTCGCGGGCACCGGCGCGCAGTCGTATCGGCTGACATGACGTCGCACCGCGCGCGGCGGCGCTCAGCCGGCGCAGGCGGCGGCGAGCTTGCCGACGGCGACGGCCGCCTGCTCGATCTCCGGCGACCACGGGCTGCTGTAGTTCAGGCGGATGAAGTTTCGATAGGTGTCCGCGATCGAGAACATGTAGCCGGGGCCGATCGTGATCCCCTGCTCCAGCGCAAGCTGGTACAGCCGCATCGCATCGACCTGCGAGGGCAGCTCGACCCACAGCACGTACCCACCCGCCGGGCTCGACATGCGCGTGCCTTCCGGAAAGAACCGCGACACCATCGCGCGCATCAGGTTCGCCTGCTGCGCATACGCCTTGCGAATCCGCCGCAGGTGATGCTCGTAGCCGTCGCGCTCGAGAAACTCGGCGATCGCCAGTTGCGGCAATGACGGCGTCGCGAGCGTATTCAGGAACTTCAGTTTCTCGACCTGATCGCGGTAGCGGCCCGGCAGCGCCCAGCCGATCCGGTACGCCGCCGTCAGGCTCTTCGAGAACGACGAGCAATGCAGCACGATGCCATGACGGTCGAACGACTTCAGCATGCTCGGATGCGTGTTGCCGAAATACAGTTCGTTGTAGACACCGTTCTCGATGATCGGCAGGTCGGCCTTCGTTGCGAACTCAACCAGTTCGCGCTTGCGCTCGTCCGGCATCTGGAACCCCAACGGATTCTGGAAGTTCGGCATCACCATGCACGCGGCGATCGGCTGCGACTTCGCGATCGCGGCCAGCGCCGCGATGTCGATTCCGTATTCCGGATGCGTGGCCACCTCGATCGCCTTCATCCCCATCCGCTCGATCGCGTGCAGCATTGCGTAGAACGTCGGCGATTCCACCGCGATCGTGTCGCCCGGCTTCGCGACCGCCTGCAGGCACAGGTTGATCGCCTCCGTCGCGCCGACCGTCACGATGATCTCGTTCGGGTCCACCGACATCCCGTTTTCCAGGTAGCGGCGCGCGATTTGCCGGATCAGCCGCGGATGGCCGGGCGGCAGTCCGTCGGTCACGCCCCACAGCGACTTGTCGCGGCCGGCCGCATACGCGTAGCGGTTCAGTTTCTCGAACGGGAACAGGCTCGGGTCCGGGTACGGCGAGCCGAGCGGCACCGCGTCGTCCGTGCCGATCGAGCGCAACGTCGACAACACGAGCCGGCTCACGTCGACCGACGACGAGATCGCGATCGGCTTCGACGGCCGCAGCTCGCGCACCGGCGCGTGGCCGTCGTCGCGCCGCAGGTTCACGAAATAGCCCGACTGCGGCCGGCTTTCGAGCAGCCCGCGGCTTTCCAGCAGCAGATACGCATGCAGCACCGTCGTGATGCTGATCCGGTGCTGCTGGCTCGCCTGCCGCACCGACGGCACACGGTCGCCGTGCCGATATACGCCTTGCCGAATGAGTCGCTCTACGTCGTTCGCAAACTTCTCGTAGAGCTTCATCCGCCTCGCCCCGGCAGCGATGAACCGGCTTGCACCGCATGGGCGGCACGGCCGCGCCGACGCATGAAACCGGATAGCCGTCGCCGGGCGCGGGTGTCTCGGCTGGAACCTCGTCCGTTATCGAAATTGAAGGCGGATAGCAATGCGAATCTCATCAAGACAAGGTTCGGCATCCTACTGCGTCATTTCGGCGAATGTAAGTGACAGTTTGGCGAGGAAACGTCAAATCCGGCCGGCGTGGTGAACAGATGCGCATGCGACGTCGCGGCCGCCGTTCGCCGCGCGCATGTCATGACGTCCCGACGATGGCAGAGCGGCCGGCGGTGTTGCGAAGCCCGGCCATGTGCGGGCTCGCTCGCACTCACGCGTCGTCGACGTTGTCCGCGTAGTGGTCGATCGCGACCTTGCACTCGTCGAACACCACCGTCAGCAGCGCGACGTCGTTCGACTCGAGCCACTTGCGAATCTGCAGGAACTGGCCGGTGCCGAGATCGGAGACGCGGCCCGGATCGTCGGTCGTCACGTCGACCGTCGCGATCGCGCGATTGCCGGGCAGCGGCGACAGCGTCGCCGCGATGTCGAAGCGGCGGTACGATTGATCGATGCGCATGCAATGCTCCCGAATCGGTTCGAAAGGGGCGCGCTCAGTCGAGCGCGTGGCGGAAGACCTTGCCGCCGAATCCCGTGACGACGTTGTCAACCGAGAACGGCGTGTCCTCCTTCGCTTCGAGAATGACCGCGACGCTGCCGGGCACGAGCCGCGCCGCGACCGTCTCGACGAACGTGCCGTCGAGCAGCGCGTTGCCGGCCGCTTGCGCGAGAATGCCGGCGCCCGCGCCGGCCGCCATGCCGGTCACCACGCCGAGCGGTCCGGCCAGCAGGCCGAGCAAGCCGCCCGCGATCGCGCCGATCACGCCGCCCCTGAACGGCCGCGATTCGGCGTCGAGCACCGCGAGCTTGCCGTTCGCGTCCTTCTCGACGACGACGCCATTCTCGATATGGAATCCTTCGTTCTTCTCCGACAGCGCATCGAAATCGTGCGCGGCCCGGCGGGCCGTGTCGACGCTGTCGAATATGGCGACGATCAATTGCCTGGTAGTCATGCGACACCTCGCGTGTTGGGATGAGGATAGGGCCGCCGCCCGTCGCACGGCGCGACTGGGTTCGCCGAGAATGCCGCCCGGGCCACGTTACTTGCGGACATGCACGTCGTCCTCGACATCGTCGACGTCCGCCGGAAAGCGATGCTGGCCGAAGCTCAGGATCAGCACGCCGACCGCGAGCAGCACGATCCCGAAAGTCGTCATCAGCATCCGCTCAGGGCTGTCGGTCGCGCCGCGCAGGATCAGGTCGCGCGCGAGCGACGTCATCGCGATGAACAGCGGAAACCGCACCGGCAGCCGGCCGAGCCGCAGGTAGCGCAGGTCCATCGCGAGCACTTCCAGATACAGGAACATCAGCAGCAGGTCCGTCAGCGACACTTCGCCCGCGAGCACGACCTTCCACGCTTCCTGCGTCATCGCGAACGCGGTCGCCAGCCCGATCACGACCAGCCCGGCCAGCTCGGCCGCGTGAAGGAAATGGCCGAAGCGGCGACGAATGCGCTCGGCGGTCGTATCGGCGGATGCAGTGGAAATATTCAACGCGTTGTCCGGTGGAGTGTCGTCGGTGCCGCGATCGATGCTCCATCGCTGCGGCGGGGGGTGTCGGGAAACGGAAAGCCTGCGACGGGCGGACTGGAAACCGTTGCGCACGCACCGGTTCCGGTCACGCCGGTCGCCTGCGCAACCGCGGACAGCGTGCGCCGGCAACACGCATGAAACGCGATGCCGGCCTCGGTGCACACGACGTCGTTGCCCGAGCGGTCCAGCAGCAACCGGCAACCGAGATAGCGTTCGAGGCCATCGAGCCGCGTGCTCACCTGCGCGACGTCGAGCTTCAGATCGGACGCCGCGCCGGACAGCCCGCCGTGCTCGACGATTGCACCGAAAATACGCATCGCTTCCAAAAGGTTCATCATGATGGTCGTCGTCGGGCGGAGCGGAACCTAATCTACTGCACGCGACACGCACGCTCAAGAGCACAGCGCCGCGCGCGCCAGGAGTACAGCTGCGCGGGCGCCGCACAAAACCGGGCCCTGTTTGATCCATTCGAATGACAGATCATCGATACGTGTTCCAAAGACCCGTCGAAGCTGCTAGATTGCAGGCTCGACGACGTTACGCGGTGCGGACAGCTCACGCGCCGGGCGAACGCGCGGCCGCCACGTCCGCCTCCCCTTCGCGCCGGGGGCCGGCCGCCGCCGCTGCGGCCCGTTGCGCGATGCCCGCGCAACGTCCTTCATCCGCACGTCACAAAGAGAACCGTCGCATGACACAGTTCAACCGTTCGCGTTCGCGCGCCGCGGCTGCCGCGGCCCGTCCGTCCCGACATGACTGACCGGCAGGCCGCGATGCAGATCACCCCTCCCCCGCTCTCCCAGGCCGTCCACAGCCCGATCACGCGCAGCGCGATCTTTCTCGTGGCGACGATCAATCCCGGCGCCGATCACGCCGACACGATCCGTTCATGGTGCGGCGACATCGCCGCGCTCGTGCGCTCGGTCGGCAAGCGCGTGCCGGGCGGCAACCTCACGTGCGTCTGCGGCTTCGGCTCCGACGCATGGGATGCGCTGTTCGGCGAGCCGCGCCCCGCGTCGCTGCATCCGTTCCGCGAATTCGGCGCCGGCCAGCGCGTCGCAGTGGCGACGCCCGGCGACATCCTGCTGCACATCCGCGCGGAAGCGATGGACCTGTGCTTCGAATTGGCGACGCAATTGCTCAATGCGCTCGGCGACGCGGTCACGGTCGTCGACGAGGTGCACGGCTTCCGCAATTTCGACCAGCGCGCGATGATCGGCTTCGTCGACGGCACCGAGAACCCTGAAGGCCGCGAAGCGGTCGACTTCACGGTGATCGGCGACGAAGACGCCGAATTCGCGGGCGGCAGCTACGTGCTCGTGCAGAAGTACCTGCACGACATGGCCGGCTGGAACGCGCTCGCGGTCGAGACGCAGGAGCGCATCATCGGCCGCACCAAGCTGTCCGACATCGAGCTCGCGCCGGACGTGAAGCCGTCGTGCTCGCACAGCTCGCTGACCACGCTCGACGAGGGCGGCCAGGAAGTGAAGATCCTGCGCGACAACATGCCGTTCGGGCGCCCGGGCGCCGGCGAATTCGGCACCTATTTCATCGGCTATGCGCGCTCGCCGGCGCCGATCGAGCAGATGCTCGAGAACATGTTCGTCGGCCGCCCGCCCGGCAACTACGACCGCCTGCTCGACTACAGCCGCGCGGTCACCGGCTCGCTGTTCTTCGTGCCGTCGGCCGACCTGCTCGAAGCGCTCGCCGACCGCCCCGCGCCGGCCGCCGAAGCCGCCCAACCGGAATCCACGCCGTCCGCGCCTGCCGCACCGCGGCGCGACGGCTCGCTGAACATCGGCTCGCTGAAAGGAACCCCGACCTATGAATAACCTGCATCGCGAACTCGCCCCGATCTCGTCGTCCGCCTGGGAACAAATCGAGGAGGAAGTGGCGCGCACCTTCAAACGATCGGTGGCCGGCCGCCGCGTCGTCGACGTCGAGGGCCCCGCGGGCCCCGAGCTGTCGGCCGTCGGCACCGGGCACCTGCTCGACGTCGACGCGCCGCGCGAACTCGTGAACGCGCGGCTGCGCGAAGTACGCGCGATCGTCGAGCTGACGGTGCCGTTCGAGCTGAGCCGCGACGCGATCGACAGCGTCGAGCGCGGCGCGCGCGACGCCGACTGGCAGCCGGCGAAGGAAGCCGCGCAACGGCTCGCGTTCGCCGAAGACAGCGCGATCTTCGACGGCTACCGCGCGGCCGGCATCATCGGCATCCGCGAAGGCACGTCGAACCGCCGGCTCACGCTGCCGGCGGACGTCGGCGCGTACCCGGACGCGATCAGCGACGCGCTGGAAGCGCTGCGCCTCGCCGGCGTCGACGGCCCGTACTCGGTCGTGCTCGGGTCGGACGCATACACCGCGCTCAGCGAAGCGCGCGACCAGGGCTATCCGGTCCTCGGCCATATCAAACGCATCGTCAGCGGCGAGATCATCTGGGCGCCGGCGATCAGCGGCGGCTGCGTGCTGTCCACGCGCGGCGGCGATTACGAGCTGCACCTCGGGGAAGACCTGTCGATCGGCTACACGAGCCACACCGACAAGGGCGTCCGCCTGTACCTGCGCGAAACGTTCACGTTCCTGATGTTGACGAGCGAGGCATCGGTGGCCGTGGCGCCGCAGGGTAACGCAGCCGCCTGAGTGCGATTGCAGGCGCGCGATGTCCGCCCGGGCGTCGCGCGCCGGCCGCGCCGCCGGCCATGGGTTCGTCGCCGCTCCAGCCCATTTTGCATGGAGGATTTCATGAGCGAATCGAATGATGCATTACAGGCGCTGCAGGCGTCGGTCGCGACCCTGAAGCAGACGGTCGACGCGAACGCCAGCCGCCAGGCCGGCGACACCGCCGTGCTGTTTACCGTCGTGTCGCTGATGCTGGCCGAGCTGCCGCCCGACACGCGCAACCTGATCGAGGATTCGTTCTCCGTCTGGGCCAATGGTCTGCAGAATGCGGCACTGTCGGCCGACGTCAAGCAGATCGCGCGGCAACGGCTCGCGATGACACTCTCCGACTGATCGTGGTGCACCGCGGTTGCGCGATGGTCGGCGCGTGCGGTGTCACCCGCCTTCGCCTTCCCCGGCCGCACCGCGCGTCTCGGCTGCGGTGCGCGCATGGCCGGACGCCACCGGTTCGCGCTGGCGCGTCGCGTCCCGTCTGGCCCCCGTTCGGCCGCTGCCGGCGCACTGCGCGCCGATGTCGCACCGCGCGTCGTTCGCGCGCCGCCCTTTCCCGCGCCTTCCACCGCAAGCCGTACGCGCCGCACACGCCCGCGCCGCCGACCGCTTGCGCGTCTGTACTCCTTGCCGCCCCGGCCCGCGTCCATGTGAGGGTGCAATTCACGGCCGGTCCGGCATGGAACTGTGTCTTGGACGGGCCGCGTCGATTCGTTATTTTGAACGCAGTCGAAGCGATGCCGTGGGCTCCTTGCGGCACTCGCGCTTCCCGCCCCGACCGCGATCGGGACGCGCGAGCGCCGCACCGCATCGGGCGTCACGCTTCGACCCACCTTCACCGACAGGAGCCAGACCACCATGCCCGCACTTTGCGATATCTGCCACGCGCGGCCGGCCGTTGCACGCGCCACCGTGATGCAGGACGGCGAGCGCAAGACGATCTCGATCTGCGATTACCACTTCCGCCAGCTGATGCGGCATCAGAGCATGCTGAATCCGTTCGATTCGCTGCTCGGCGGTGGCGGACCGTCGTCGCTGTTCGGCGGGCTCGGCGACGAATCGCCGCTCGCCGCCGAGATTCCGCGCGAATCGGTCGATCCGACCGACGCGTTCAGCGAACAGACGCTCGAACTGCTGCAGCGCGCGGCCGAGAAGGCGCACGAGCTGCGCCGCAGCGAGCTCGATTCCGAACACCTGCTGTACGCGCTCGCGGACACCGACGTATGTGCCGCGCTGCTGAAGGAACTGAAGCTGTCGCCGGAGGACATCAAGACGTACATCGACGCGCACGCGCACACCGGCACGGCCGCTCCCGACGCGCCGCTCGACAAACTGTCGATCTCGCCGCGCGTGAAGAAGGCCGTGCAGTACGCGTTTCAGGCGTCGCGCGATCTCGGCCACTCGTACATCGGCCCCGAGCACTTGTTGATCGGGCTCGCATCGGTGCCTGACAGCGTCGCCGGCACGCTGCTGAAGAAATACGGCGTGACGCCCGAGGCGCTGCGCCAGAAGGTGGTGAAGGTGGTCGGCAAGGGCGCCGAGGACGGCCGCGTCGATGCGCCGACCGGCACGCCGAACCTCGACAAGTTCGGCCGCGACCTCACCGCGATCGCGCGCCAGGGCAAGCTCGATCCGGTGCTGGGCCGCGCGCAGGAAATAGAGAGCACGATCGAGGTGCTCGCGCGCCGCAAGAAGAACAATCCGGTGCTGATCGGCGAGCCGGGCGTCGGCAAGACCGCGATCGTCGAGGGGCTCGCGCAGCGGATCGTCAACGGCGACGTGCCCGAAGTGCTGCGCGGCAAGCGGCTCGTCGAAGTCAACATCAACTCGATGGTGGCCGGCGCGAAGTATCGCGGCGAATTCGAGGAACGCGCGAAGCAGCTGATCGACGAAGTGACCGCGAAGCAGGATGAACTGATCCTGTTCATCGACGAGCTGCATACGATCGTCGGCGCGGGCCAGGGCGGCGGCGAAGGCGGCCTCGACATCGCGAACGTGCTGAAGCCCGCGCTCGCGCGCGGCGAGCTGAGCCTGATCGGCGCGACGACGCTCAACGAATACCAGAAGTACATCGAGAAGGACGCCGCGCTCGAACGCCGCTTCCAGCCCGTGTTCGTGCCGGAGCCAAGCGTCGAGCAGACGATCGTGATCCTGCGCGGGCTGCGCGACAGTCTCGAGGCGCACCACCAGGTGACGTTCGCCGACGCCGCGTTCGTCGCGGCCGCCGAGTTCGCCGACCGCTATATCACGTCGCGCTTCCTGCCCGACAAGGCGATCGACCTGATCGACCAGGCCGCCGCGCGCGTGCGGATCGGCGCGACGTCGCGCCCGGTCGACATTCAGGAAGGCGAAGCGCAGATCGCGCAACTGAAGCGCGAGCAGGACTACGCGACGTCGCGCAAGCGCTTCGACGAAGCGAAGCAGTTCGAAGAGCAGATCAGCGCGAAGCAGAAGGCCGTCGACGAGATGATGGAGGCGTGGCAGCGCAAGACCGGTTCGGAGACGCTCGAGGTGACCGTCGAATCGGTGGCCGAGGTCGTGTCGCGGCTGACCGGCATCCCCGTGTCCGAACTCACGCAGGAAGAGCGCCAGAAGCTGCTGAAGATGGAGGAGCAGTTGCGCGAGCGCGTGGTCGGCCAGGCCGATGCGGTGGTCGCCGTCAGCGATGCGGTACGGCTGTCGCGCGCGGGGCTCGGCCAGACGCACCGGCCGATCGCGACGTTCCTGTTCCTCGGGCCGACGGGCGTCGGCAAGACCGAGCTCGCGAAGGCGCTGGCCGAGACCGTGTTCGGCGACGAGCAGGCGATCATCCGCATCGACATGTCGGAATACATGGAGCGCCACGCGGTCGCGCGTCTGATCGGCGCGCCGCCCGGCTACGTCGGCTACGACGAAGGCGGCCAGCTCACCGAGCGCGTGCGGCGTCGCCCGTACAGCGTGATCCTGCTCGACGAGATCGAGAAGGCGCATCCGGACGTCTACAACGTGCTGCTGCAGGTGTTCGACGACGGGCGTCTCACCGACGGCAAGGGTCGCGTGGTCGATTTCAGCAACACGATCATCATCGCGACCAGCAACCTCGGCGCGGCGATCATCATGGACAACCTCACGCAGCCGGAAGCCGCGCGCAAGACCGACAAGGCGATCCGCGAGGAACTGATGCAGGTGCTGAAGGGGCATTTCCGGCCCGAGTTCCTGAACCGGATCGACGAGGTGATCGTCTTCCACGCGCTGTCGAAGGACAACATCCGCGCGATCGTGCAGATCCAGCTCGATCGCGTGGTGCGCACCGCCGCCGCGCAGGACATCACGCTCGTGATGGGCGATTCGCTCGTCGCACACCTGACCGAAGCCGGCTACCAGCCTGAATTCGGCGCGCGCGAGCTGAAGCGCCAGATCCGGCAGACCATCGAGACGCGGCTCGCGAAGGAAATCCTCGCCGATCGGCTGAAGTCCGGCGACAAGTGCGAGGTCGACTACGACAAGGACAGCGACGAAGTGAAGTTCAACAAGCTCGCCGCGCCTGAAGCGAAGGAGGCGAAAGACGCAAGGGACGCCGACGGCAAGGCCAAACCGAACGGCAAGGCCGCCAAGGCAGCAGCAGACACAAAGCCGGACGACACGCCCGCCGACGCCCCGCCGCCTGCCGCGAAGCTTTCGGGCAAGAAGTCGTCCGGCGCGAAGAAGGACGCGCACTAAAACAACGCATGCCCCGCAACCCGGGGCGCGCATGATCGGCTCCGTCCGCGGACGGAGCCGCCCCACGCCGCGACACGGCGCAACCGAGCCACCCGCATCGGGCCCGGCTATTGGAGATTCACATGACAAATCGACGCGAAGTGCCAGGCATCAGGAAATACGACGGGCCCGCCGGCGGTTGGGGCGCGCTTCGCGCGACAGCCGATGCGGTGCGGTCGCAGATGGAAACCATCGAGGCGCCGATCGTGCTGATGCGGACCAACCAGCCCGACGGTTTCGACTGCCCCGGCTGCGCGTGGCCGGACAAGGAACACAAGTCGACGTTCCAGTTCTGCGAGAACGGCGCGAAGGCCGTCACGTGGGAAGCGACGACCAAGCGCGTGACGCCGGAGTTCTTCGCGGCGAACACCGTGTCGTCGCTGCTGCGCATGTCGGACTACGAACTGGAGAACATGGGCCGGCTCACGCATCCGCTCGTCTACGACCGCGCGACCGACACGTTCCGCGCGATCGAATGGGACGACGCGTTCGCGCGCATCGGCGAAGTGCTGCGCGCGCTGCCGCCCGAGCAGGTCGAGTTCTACACGTCGGGCCGCGCGTCGAACGAAGCCGCGTACCTGTACCAGCTGTTCGCGCGCGAGCTCGGCACCAACAACTTCCCCGACTGCTCGAACATGTGCCACGAGCCGACCAGCGTCGGCCTGCCGCAGTCGATCGGCATCGGCAAGGGCACCGTGTCGCTCGAGGATTTCGACCACTGCGAGCTGATCATCTCGATCGGCCACAACCCCGGCACGAACCATCCGCGGATGATGGGCACGCTGCACGAGTGTTCGCGCCGCAACGTGCCGATCATCGTGTTCAACCCGCTGCGCGAACGCGCGCTCGAACGCTTCGCCGATCCGCAGGACATGATCGAAATGGCGTCGTTCGGCTCGACGCGGATCGCGTCGACGTACTACCAGGTCGACGCGGGCGGCGACGCGGCCGCGCTGAAGGGCATCATGAAGGCGCTGCTGAAGCTCGAGGCCGAACGCGGCGACGTGCTCGACCGCGATTTCATCGCGCAGCACACCGACGGCTTCGACGCATTCTCGGCCGACCTCGAAGCCACGTCGTGGGACGACATCGAACGCGCGAGCGGCCTCACCCAGGCGCAGCTCGAAGAGGTCGCGCTCGCGTACGCGAAATCGAACGCGACGATCGTCACGTACGGGATGGGCGTCACGCAGCACAACAAGGGCACGGCCACCGTGCGCCTGATCGCCGACCTGCTGCTGATGCGCGGCAACATCGGCAAGCCCGGCGCCGGCGTGTGCCCGCTGCGCGGCCATTCGAACGTGCAGGGCAACCGCACGGTCGGCATCACCGAGAAGCCGTCGGCCGAATTCCTGAAGAAGATCGAGGACGTGTGCGGCTTCACGCCGCCCGCGAAGCATGGGCACGACGCGGTGCAGGCGATGCAGGCGATGATCGACGGCACCGCGAAGGCGCTGCTGTGCCTCGGCGGCAACTTCGCGGTCGCGCTGCCCGATCCGGAGCTGTCGTTCCCGGCGATGGCGAAGCTCGACCTGAGCGTGCATCTCGGCACGAAGCTGAACCGTTCGCACCTGCTGGTCGGCAAGGAAACCTTCATCCTGCCGGTGCTCGGCCGCACCGAGCTCGACATGCAGGCCAC
Organism: Burkholderia sp. BCC1047; assembly: GCF_902833155.1. Classification (NCBI taxonomy): domain Bacteria; kingdom Pseudomonadati; phylum Pseudomonadota; class Betaproteobacteria; order Burkholderiales; family Burkholderiaceae; genus Burkholderia; species Burkholderia sp. BCC1047. The sequence continues at coordinate 230,862 of NZ_CADFEH010000005.1, forward strand.
CGGCCGGCAATCGATCACCGTCGAGGATTCGATGTCGATGGTCCATGCGTCGGCCGGCAAGCTGAAGCCGGCGTCGGACCAGTTGCGCTCGGAGCCCGCGATCGTCGCCGGCATCGCGCATGCGACGCTGCCGAACAGCAAGGTCGCGTGGCTCGACCTGATCGCCGACTACGACCGCATCCGCGACCTGATCGACAAGACGGTAGCCGGCTTCGACGCGTTCAACGAGCGGATCCGCACGCCGGGCGGCTTCCGCCTGCCGCTGCCGCCCACCGAGCGCGTGTGGCCAACGCCGACCGGCAAGGCGATGTTCTCGGTCTACAAGGGCGTGAAGGAGGACGCGGACGTGCTTGGCGCCGAGCAGGTGCTGCGGCTGATCACGCTGCGCAGCCATGACCAGTACAACACGACGATCTACGGGCTCGACGATCGCTATCGCGGCGTGTTCGGCCGGCGCGACGTGCTGTTCATGAACGCGGCCGATCTCGACAAGTACGGGCTCGAACACGGCGACCTCGTCGACATCGAGACGGTCACGGCGTCGGGCCGCACACTGCGCCTCGAAAAGATCACCGCGATCGAGTACGACATCGCGCCGGGCTCGGTCGGCGCGTACTACCCTGAAGCGAACGTGCTCGTGCCGCTCGACTACATCGACAAGGAAAGCGGCACGCCGTCGTACAAGTCGGTGCCGGTGCGCGTCGCGCGCTCGGCGGTGGTCTGATCCGCGGGCGGGCAAGGGTCGCGGCGCACGCCGCGCCCTTCGGCCTGCCTGCCGCCTCGCGCTTGCCGCTCGCGGCCGCCGCATCGCCCCCGATGCGGCGGCCGTTTCATTCGAGCGCGTCGAACGACGGCGCGCTTACCGCACCGCCGTCGGCGGCAGGTGCGCGCCGCCCTGCCTGCGCCGATACGCGCTGTCGCGCGTCGCGAGCCAGTAGTACAGCGGCGACGTCAGCAGCAGGCCCACGAGCCACGACAAATCCGCGCCGCCCAGATGCGCGGGAATCGGGCCCGCATACATCGGCGTGTTCATGAACGGAATCTGCACCACGATGCCGATCGCATACGCGAGCAGCGCCTGCGGATTGAAGCGGCCGTAGATCCCGCCGTCCGCCATGAAGATCGACTGGATGTCGTACTTGCCCTTGTGGATCACGTAGAAGTCGATCAGGTTGATCGCCGTCCACGGCACCAGCACGACCAGCAGCGCGAGCACGAGATCGACGAGGTTGCCGACGAAGTTCGTCGACGCGCCGATCGCCGCGTAGCAGCATGCGACGAAGATCACGACCGACACCACCGCGCGCGCCTTCGCGGTCGGAATCCACTTGTACGCGAACGTCTGCACCGACGTGATCACCGCGAGCACCGCGCCGTACAGGTTCAGCGCGTTGTGGCTGATCACGCTCAGCAGGAACAGCACGAGCATCAGCGGGCCGAGCGGGCCGGTCGCCTGCTTGACCGCGTCCATCGTGTCCGCGCCGGCCGGCACCGCGAGCACGGCCACCGCGCCGAAGATGAACGCGAGCGTCGAGCCGATCGTGCAGCCGAGGTAGGTCGCCCAGAACGTGGACGCGACGCCGACGTCCTCCGGCAGATAGCGCGAATAGTCCGACACGTACGGCGCGAACGCGATCTGCCACAGCGCCGACAGCGATACCGTCGCGAGCCAGCCCGCGAAGTCGAAGCCGCCGCGCGTCAGGAAATCGGCGGTGTTCACGTGCGACAGGATCATCCAGAAGCCGACGGCGATGCCGATGCCGAGCACCCACGTGCCGATGCGGTTCAGGATGTGGATGAACCGGTAGCCGACGATCCCGATCAGCCCGGAGCACACCGCGCCGATCACGATGCCGACGGGCACCGGCACCGACGACGCGATGCCGTGCACCGACTTGCCGGCGAGCACGATGTTCGACGCGAAGAAGCCGACGTACATCACGGCCGCGATCACCGTGACGAGCAGCGCGCCCCACGAGCCGAACTGCGCGCGGCTCTGGATCATCTGCGGGATGCCCATCTGCGGCCCCTGCGCCGAATGCAGCGCCATCAGCACGCCGCCGACCGCCTGGCCGACGACGATCGCGACGATCCCCCACATCAGGTTCAGGTGAAACATCTGCACGCCGAGCGCGCCGGTCACGATCGGCAGCGGCGCGATGTTGCCGCCGAACCAGAGCGTGAACAGGTCGCGCACCCGGCCGTGGCGTTCCGCGGGCGGCACATAGCCGATCGTGTGCTTCTCTATCATCGGGGACGCATTGCGTTCCGCGTTCGTCATGGTGAAGTCTCCAGTCCTGCGCGGCGATGCGCGCGTGCCGTTCACGCCGGCGCGCGTCGGGGTGCGCGCCGGCCATCGGTCCGGATACGCGGGCGACGCCGCGCCGCGTGCACGCACGGCGGTGCCGAACGAAGCGGCGCGTGCGCGGCAAGCGGGGACGGATGACATGTCCCGCCGGCGCGCACGCGGCCCCGTCGCGATCCAGGTTGGAGACGATGGTGCGCCACGTGCATCGCGACCGGAAAATACTAAAAATATTTCCGCGACATACGAAAAAGCTCTGCAGCGGAAATTTCGGCGCCGATCGACTTCAGGTAAGGTGCCAGGGTCTGTTTTCCCATGGAACGCGCATGCGCCCGCGGCGGCACGCCGGGGCAGGTATCAGAGGTGCTTGTGGCTCACTACACTTTGCGGCAACTGAAATACTTCATCACGACGGTCGAATCCGGCAGCGTCGCCGAGGCATCGCGTCAGCTCTTCATCGCGCAGCCGTCGATTTCCAGCGCGATCAAGGGGCTGGAAGAGAGCTTCGGCGTGAAGCTGTTCATTCGCCACCACGCGCAGGGCGTGTCGCTGACGCCGAGCGGCACGCGCTTCTACCGGAAAGCGCAGGAACTGCTGCGCATCGCGCACGAGTTCGAACAGAACGCGCTCGCCGACAACGACGTGATCGCCGGGCAGATCGACATCGGCTGCTTCGAGACGGTCGCGCCGCTCTATCTGCCGCAACTGATCGCGGGTTTTCGCGAGCGTTACCCGGGCGTGAACATCCGGCTGCGCGACGGCGACCAGCAGGAACTCGTGCAGGGGCTGACGTCCGGCACGTTCGATCTCGCGCTGATGTACGACCACGATCTCGACGGCACGATCGAAACCGAGCCGCTGATGCCGCCGCATCAGCCGTACGTGCTGTTACCCGAAAACCACCGGTTCGCGAGCCAGACGCACGTGTCGCTGCGAGACCTGTGCGTCGAGCCGATGATCCTGCTCGACGTGCAGCCGAGCCGCACGTATTTCGTCAGCCTGTTTCATGAACTCGGGCTCACGCCGAACATCGTGTTCGGCTCGCCGTCGATCGAGATGGTGCGCGGGATGGTCGGCCAGGGCTTCGGGTTCTCGCTGCTCGTCACGCGCCCGCATTCCGACTATACGTACGACGGCCAGCGCGTCGTGACGATATCCCTCAGCGAAACGGTCAGCCCGTCGGGGCTCGTGAGCGCGCGGCTGAAGCGCGGTCAGCTCACGAAGCAGGCGCAGTCGTTCGTCGATTTCTGCCGCGAGCGGCTTGCGCAGATCGTCGCCGACGCGGCGCGATGAGATCGCGATAGAGAACGGAAAACGCACGCGCCGCCGGGTGCGGAGCGTGCGTGTCGGCCGCCCGCTCAGGCGGCGGAAGCGAGATACTCGGCTAGACGACCCAGCATCGCGTCGCATCCGTGCAGTTGTTCGAGCGTGACGAACTCGTCGGGCTTGTGCCCCTGGTCCATGCTGCCGGGCCCGCACACGACGGTCGGAATGCCGACCTGCCCGAACAGTCCGCCCTCGGTGCCGAACGCCACCGTGTCGAACGCGTCGGACCCGCTCAGCCACGCGAGCAGCCGCGCGGCCTCGCTGTCCGGCGCGGTCGCCAGCCCCGGATACGCGCCGAGTGGTTTCAGTTGAATGTCGGTATCGGGCTGCACCGCGCGCATCCGCGGCAACAGTTCGGATTCCGCATAGTCCTGCAGCTTTCTCGGCACGTCGTACGCATCGAAATCCGGCAGCGCGCGCACCTCGAAATCGAACTCGCATTCGGCCGGTACGATGTTCAGCGCGCGGCCGCCCTTGATCAAGCCCGTCTGCACGGTCGAGAACGGCGGATCGAAGCGGCTGTCGTGCCGCTCGGGGCGTGCGAGCGCCGCGCCGATCTCGCCGAGCCGGCCGATCAGCTTCGCCGCATAGTCGATCGCGTTGACGCCCGATGGCGCGTACGCCGAGTGACACGCGGCGCCCTTCACATGGCAGCGCATCGCGAGCTTGCCCTTGTGACCGAGCACCGGCTTCAGTTCGGTCGGCTCGCCGATCACGCACAGCCGCGGACGATGTTCGCGCGCGGCCAGTTGTTCAAGCATCGGCCGCACGCCGACGCAACCGACTTCCTCGTCGTACGAGAACGCGAGATGCACGGGCACGCTCAGCGGCCGCGCGACGAACGCCGGCACGGCCGCGAGCACCGATGCGATGAAGCCCTTCATGTCGGCCGTGCCGCGACCGTACAGGCGGCCGTCGCGCTCGGTCAGCCGGAACGGCTCGACCGTCCATGCCTGCCCGTCGACCGGCACCACGTCGGTATGGCCCGACAGCGCGACGCCACCGCGATCGCGCGGGCCGATCGTCGCGTACAGGCTCGCCTTCGTGCATTCCGCGTTGTAGAACAGTTCGCTCTCCACACCGAAACCCGCGAGATAGTTGCGGATGAAACCGATCATCTCGAGGTTCGAATCGCGGCTGACGGTCGCGAAGCCGATCAGCCGTTCGAGCAGCGCGCGGCTCGGCATATCACTCATCGCCCGGTACTCCGTAGCTCGGTGCGGCGGTCGGGTTCAGCGCGCGCGTCTGGTAATCCTGCATCTGCGGCCGATATGCGCGCCACAGCGCATCGAGCTGCCCGATCGGATCGGTATCGGCCCAGTCGACGCGCAGGTCGACGATCGGCCAGGTCACGTCGCCGGCCACCTTCAGCGCGGCCGAATGCACGGGCCCGGCCTCGCCGCCGGCCGCCATCGCCGCGTGCATCGCGGCCAGCAGGCGATCGGCGAGCAGCCCGGGCGCGTGCTCGAAGGCCCGCACCATCGCATCGATCACGGCCGGCGCGGCCAGCAGGTTGCCGGCCGCCACGCATTGCTCGCCCTGCACCGCGTGATGCGTGCCGAGCGCCTCCTTGCCGGTGAAGCATGCGGTCTGCCCCTGCCCGTCGATCGCCGTGACCTGCCGGTACTGGCTCCAGCCGTTCGCGCTCAACGCCCGGTCGAGCGCCGCGGCCGGCGCGAGCTGGTCGTGCTCGATCAGGTCGAGAATCTGCGGCCCAAGCGCCGGCAGCGTGATGTTCTGTGTCGCGACAGCACCGACGCCCGCGCGCACCCACGGGCACCGCGCGCCCACCGCGATGCTCGACGAGCTGATCGCGATCCCGAGTTGCCCCGTCTCCGGGCAGCGTCCGACGATGGAGAACGTCATGTCGCCTCCCGTGCGCGGTTCGGCTGCCAGTTGTCGGGGATCACCGCGATCACGTCGATCTCCATCAGCCACTGCGGCTGGCCGAGCGCGGAAACGACGAGCCCCGTCGAGATCGGATAAACGCCCTTCAGCCACTTGCCGACTTCCTGGTACACGGGTTCGCGATAACGCGGATCGATCAGGTAGGTCGTCGTCTTCACGATATGCGTGATGTCGCTGCCGGCTTCCTCGAGCAACTGCTTGACGTTCTTCATCGCCTGCTCGGCCTGCGCACGCGGATCGCCGAGGCCGATCAGCTTGCCGTCGAAATCGGTGCCGACCTGGCCGCGCACGTAGACGGTGTTGCCGGCCCGCACGGCCTGGCACAGGTCGTTGTCGAGCGTCTGGTTCGGGTAGGTATCCTTCGTGTTGAACATGCGGATACGCGTATGGGTAGGCTGGTTCATCGAGGTCCTTCGAGTGTCGGTGTGGTCGCCCGCCGCGCGGGAAGCGGTCGCGGCGGGGCCGTCAGGTGGTCAGTTCGCCGCTTCGGCGAGCGGGCGCGCGTCCGGCTGCGCCGCTTGCGCGGCCGCGCGGTGCTGCGCCGCATCTTGGTACGCGAGGTACTTGCGCTGCGTGACGATGTGATCGGCGATGTGCTTCGCGTCGTGCCACACGCCCCAGATGAAGCTGGAGCCGCGCCGCGACAGCCACGGCAGCCCGAGGAAATAGATGCCCGGCTCCTTCGACACGCCGCGCTGGTGCTGCGGCTTGCCGTTCGGCGCGAACGCGTCGACGTTCAGCCAGCCGTAGTCGACCGCATAGCCGGTCGCCCAGACGATCGACGTGACGCCCGCGCCGGCGAGATCGAGCGAGAGGATCGGATCCGCGACGCAGTCGGGGTCCGGCAGGATGCGCCGCGCGTCCGGTTCTTCCGGCAGGTCGAGGCCGTTGCGCGCCGCATACGCGTCGGCCGCGTCGAGCAGCGACAGGTAGTTCTCGTCGCCGCGCGCGAGATTGATCGCGAGATCGGGTTCGAACACCGCCACGCCGCCGTCGAACGACTTCGTCAGCCCGACCAGCGTCACGCCCTGATTCGCGAGCGCGCGGAAATCGACCGTATGGCCGCCGCGCGCGCCGCTCACCGCGATCGTCACGTGTTCGCGGCCGGGCGTCGCGACTTCCTTGTCCCATTCGCCGAGCACGCCGAGCCACCAGCAGAAGTCGCGGCCGCGATACGCACGCGGCGGACGATCGTGCGGCCCGACCGACAGATATACCCGCCGGCCCGCGCGCCGCAGCTCGTCGGCGATCTGCACGCCCGACGAACCGGCGCCGACCACCAGCACCGCTCCTGCCGGGAGCTGGCCCGGGTTGCGATAGTCGGCGGAATGGATCTGCACGACGCGCGCGTCGTCCGGCGCGATCGGCGGAATAACCGGGCGCTGGAACGGGCCCGTCGCGACCACCACGCGGTTCGCCTCGATCGTGCCGTCGGACGTCTCGACGACGAAGCCCGGCTTGCCCGTGTTGCGCACGACGTGCTTCACTTCGACGCCGGTGCGGATCGGCGCGTCGAACTTGCGCGCATACGCTTCGAAGTAGTCCGCGACCTGGTCCTTCGTTGCGAACGCATCGGGATCAAGTCCGTCGAATTCGAGGCCGGGGAAACGGTCGTGCCACGCAGGGCCGTTCGCGACCAGCGAATCCCAGCGCCCGGTGCGCCAGCGTTCGGCGATGCGGCTGCGCTCCAGCACGAGATGGGGCACGCCCAGCTTGCCCAGGTGCTCGCTCATCGCCACGCCGGCCTGCCCGGCGCCCACGACGAGCGTATCGATCGAGGTTGTTTCGACTGCCACGGCTGCCTCCTTCGGAAGTGCGGCTCATGCGACGCTTGTGTCGTCGCGTGAGCTGGAATGGAGACATTCTGCTGACAGGCCGCGTGGCGCGAAACGAGGTTTTTTGTTGGCGTTGACGAACAAAAAGCTGGGACGGGGCCGGCGCCCGCGCGCATCGCGGGCACCGGTTTCGACGGATCGTGCCGGCTACACGTTGGTCCACGCGGCGGTGCCCTTCTGATACTGCATCACGCCGCCGTCGAGCCGCACCCGCAGGTTTCCGTCGGGCACCTGCACCCAGTTGGTCATGCCGAGGCTCATCATCAGCGCGACGAAGAAATCCTGCACCTCTGGCGACACGTTGGCCTGCCAGAGGTCGATGCGCCCGAGGCACGCACGCATGTTGCCGCTCTGCTGCATGATCGTCTCGACCTGTCCGGCGACATCCGCCGCCGTGTCGTAGACCTTCGTGCCGCCGTCGCCGACGATCGACAGATGGATGCCGCGCACCAACGTCGGCTGGCCCGGCGTCTGCTCGACGAGCGCGATGCAGCTCGTCATCGCGCCGAAATCGATTTCCGTCGCATCGCCCCATTTGCGCTCGCCAACCCGCAGCGGCGCGGCACCGTGTGCGTTCTGAATGATGTAAGACATGGGTTCCTCACATGATTGGACTGGACTGCCGGTAGCAGGCGCGACGCGTTCGACCACGAACGTGCATCGCGCCCGCCGCTCACATCCCGCATCGGGCCTGACGGCCCGGCGGGTCGTGTCGATGAAGACTGTTTCGCCCGCTGCACGCGTGGCCCGCGATTGCGCCGCGGTTCTCGACGCATGATCGCCCGCGACGTTCCTGTCGACGCCGCGCCCGACGTGCGTGACGTGTCTTAGGCGCCCTTCTTGTCGAGCAGCGCCTGATACTTCTGCAGGCTCTCGTCGATCCGGTCGAGCGCGACGCTCGCGGCCTCCCCTTCGATCGCCTCCGCGGCGCCCGCGACGACCGCCGCGGTCGCGACGAACAGGTCCGTCAACAGCAGGCCCACCGCATCCATCGCCATGCCTTTCACGTCCTCGTCGATGGTCTTCTGCGCGAGGTCCTTCATCAGCACGCTCTTGCCCGCGATCGCCAGCGACGTCGACGCCTCGAAGTAGTTGGCCGCCGCCTGCGCGACCATGCCGCCGGCCTGCGTGATCATCATGTTCGGACCGACGGATATCTGCGTCGTCGCGTAGGACGCCGCCTCCGCGTTGATCGCCTGCACCGTCTTCAACGCCGACGGGGCGGCGCCGGTCACGCCCGCGATCTGGTCCGGCGCCTTCAGCGCGTCGGTGAACCTGCGCAACCGGTTGACCGGCCACGCGCGCTTGCGGGCTGTCGACGTCGCGTCGTGCGGCGTGACTTCGTCCCGCGCCGCAGCTTCGGCCGCGGCGTCCGCGACGTCGTCCGGTGCTTGCGTCGCGCCTTCTCCGCGTCCATCCAAAAGACCTTTCATGTTCATGGTTCAGGTGTCCCGATAGTCGTCGTGTCCTAGTGCGTGGAACCCGTCGGCGACCCGCCCGCCGCGGGCAGCGACGCGCCGCCCGATGCCGGCTTCGGCGATGCCTCGACGGACAGGATCATCGCCACGGCCTTCGACACGACGGCGTTCGAAATCTGGTTCAACGCCGCCTGCTGCTGGGTCATGTTCTGCGCCGAGATGCCGACGGCCTGGCTGAACATCTGGTAAAGCATGCCCAGCGCCTGGGCCGGCGATCCCGCGACGACGTTGACGTTGGTCTGCGTCAGCGCATCGGTAATCTGCTCATTGACTTTGTCTGCCACGAGGCCTCCTCGGATCTCGGCTCCGGCATGCGATTGAAGGAACGGGCGGGCCGGCAGGCCATCGACCCCGCGCATGCCGTTAGGAACGCTGCGTGCCGGCATTCGTGAACGCGCTCACGCGAGTTCCTCGCGCAACTTCTTGCGCAGCAGCTCGACGCGCTTTCTGGCCAGCGGCTCGTTGATCCCGAGCGTCGCGGCGATGTGGAAATACGGCCGGTCTTCCTCGAACTTCAGCGTGAACAGCATCTGCTGCTGCGGCGAGAGCACCGACAGCGCCTGCTCGAGACGCAGCAGCTGTTGCCGCAGCAGCAGTTGCTGCTCGACCGACGGCGCGTGGCCGGCCAGCTCGACGGCGTGATCGTCGTCCCACGCCGGGTCGAATTCGAGCATGCCGCTTTCGCGCAGGCGGCGGCGCGCGCCATCGAGGAACGCGTGATTCAGCGCGAGGAAGAGGAAACCCGTCAGGTTCCGGACGCGCTCGGGCGAGCGCTGCAGGTAAATGTGGACCTTGAGTGCGGTATCGGAAAGCAGTTCGTCGGCGCGGTGAACATCACCCTTGCACAACAGGCGCGCGCGGCGCCGCAATTTCCCCTGCATTTCCCGCCACGTGCGGTCGAGCTGCTGCGCCGGAGACTCGGGCGTCGGGGCAGCGTGCTGGTTCGAGGTTGTCATCCCGTGTCTTCCTTTTTTATGGAAAACACAGAATCGATTCGATGCCGGGAATGGCGCTGTTACCCGTGTAACACCGATATAACGATAATCGGTTTCGGTAAATTTTCTTGATTATTATGCACGGAAATATTAATTCACCGGCATAGCCCGATCCGTCGTTTCAGGTGCGCCGCCGGGCCTGACTGAATAACGGCATTGCGATGAAAAAGAACGATTACCGCCGCGATGCGTCCGTGCGCCGGCAGGCTGCTTTCGATGTCGGTCGATCAAGCGCACTTGCCGCCAAAGTGTCGCCTTGTCCGGACCGCTTGCCCACTATTTCAATACTTTCATTATTCATTTTTCACGCAATGCCGAAGGCAGCGTTTTTCGCTAGGTGGCCGCATCGTCCAACAACCTCGCGCGGAAAACATGCCTGCCCTCGCTAACGCTCAAACGCTGCGCAATATCCCGATACTCGCCGGTCTGCCGGAGAGCCTGCTCGCGCACATCGAGCGGCATGTCACGTCCTGGCCCGAACACGGCAATCGCCTGTTGTTCTTCAAGGGCGATCCGGGGGATTTCGTCGCGTTCGTGCACCGCGGCCGCGTGTACAAGACGCTGCACGAGCCAGGCGGGCGCGAGATCATTCTCGGCCACGCGATGCCGGGCGAACTCATCGGTGAAAACACGCTGATTCTCGCGCACCGACGCAGCTTCACCGCCCAGTTGAGCGCCGACTGCCGCATTTCGCTGCTGCATCGCCAGCACTTCGCGCCGCTGCAGGCCAACGCGGAATTCATGGCGCGCATCCACGAGCAGCTGTGCCGGCACATTCATCAGCTGAGCGACTTCGTCGAGTCGGCGTGCCTGTACCGGCTCGAAGCACGACTCGCGCGCCATCTGCTGAACCGCATGCAAGGAAACGATCTCGAGGTGCCACTGCCGGAGAGCCAGAGCATTCTCGCCGCGATGCTCAACGTCAGCCGGCCGCGACTGAACAGCAGCCTGCAGAAGATGCAGCGCGACGGCCTGATCCGGCTACACGAACACGGCGTCACGATTCGGAAACCGGAGCAACTCCGGACCATCGTCGACGCCAATTGACGCCCGTTCCGGCAAGCGCATGCGCGATGCGGCGCCGCCGTGCGGACAGGTCGAGCGCGCCGCGTTGCGCGGCGCGCGGTGAAGGTCAGCCGCGCCCGTGACCGAGGGCGTTCATCAACTGCGCGACGGCGGCCAGTTGCGAGACGAAGCTGTCGTTCGCCGACCGCGCCGCGCTGGCCTGTGCCACCGGTGAGCCCGCATAAAGTTGCATAATGCCGACGGTCGTGGCCGCGAGGTTGGACGCCGCCTGGTTCGCCTGCATCTGCACCGCGTTGTGAAGCAGGACCGCGGACGCGTGGCTGTTCGATTGCATGAGCGTGCCCAAGGCCACGGCGGGCGCTTCGCCTACCACCTTGACGTTGGCTTGCGTGACTGCATCGGTCATCGCAGGGGAAACCTGTTCCGGCATGTCGTTGCTCCTGATTGGCTCGCCGCTGCGGCGCGGTCGCGGCGAAAGCATGAATGGGTCGGTCGGCGCCGTCGATACCGGCAGGACGTCCGCCGTCACGGGCGTCGACACGACGTCGGGCGCCGGGCGACAGCCACCGCGATCGGGGCCGCCGCCCGGCGCCGACGCCGGGTTACGCGGTCAGCGCCTTGCCGAGCGCCAGCACGTCGGCCAGCACGGACAGCACGCCGTTCGAGCCGATTTCCGTGGCGGCGGCACCGGCGCTCGCCGGCCCGAGCGTGTACAGCTGCATCGTGCCCACGTTCGTCGAGGTCGGCAGCTGCACCGCGGACTGCGACTGCTGCTGCACGGCGTTCTCGAACAGCACGCTGAGCGAATGGCTCTGGGCCTGGTACAGCGAGCCCGTTGCCATCGCGGGCGCTTCGCCGACCACCTTGACGTTGGTCTGCGTGACCGCGTCGGTGATCGCGGCGTTCACCGCACAGGTCTTACAGGGGTCCTTCGTGTCAAGCGGATCGTTGACGTCGTTTGCCATCGTATTTCTCCTGGTTCGCGAACGGGCACCGCATCGAATCGGCTCTGCCCGCTCTGTCGTTTGCTCCGGAACACCGCGCGGCGCCGTGGGTCAGGCGCCGGCGGTCATGCTGCGAATCCGCGGCGCGGCGGCGGTATCGGCGGCGCGTGCCGCTTGCGCCGCCGCTCGACCACGGTGCTGCGATGACGCCTTACGGCCGCACTGCCTTCGCGATCGCGATCACGTCGGCCAGAATGGAAATGATCCCGTTCGCGCCGATTTCCGTGGCGGCCGCGCCCGCGCTTTCCGGCCCGATCGTGTAGAGCTGCATCGTCCCCACGTTCGTCGACGTTTGCGACTGGATCGCGGCCTGCGACTGCTGCTGCACCGCGTTCTCGAACAGGATGCTGAGCGAATGGCTCTGGGCCTGGTACAGCGAGCCCATCGCCATTGCCGGCGCTTCCGCGACCACCTTGACGTTGACCTGTGTGACCGCATCGGTAATCGCGGGATTGACCTGGCACACTTGACACGTATCAGCCATTTGTTGCTCCTTGGTTCACGTAGTTGAGAGGTCGCACACGGGGCCGGCCGGTTTCGCGTTCGGCCGCATGACCCGCGTGCTACTCCATGGACGCTTGGCCGCGCGTATCGTGAACGGCAGCGGTGGGTTCGGTGGGTTCGACCGGGCCGGCGACGATGCTGCGCAACCGGTCCTCCATCGCGTCGAGCCTGACGGCGAGCCGTTCGGCGAGCCCTTCGGCGAGCGCATCGCCGTATTGCCGGAAGCATGCTTCGATTTCCTGGCGGATCAGGCCCGTCAGTTGTTCGCCGATCATCGTCATCGCCTCGCGGGTGCTGTCCTGGATTCCGGCTGCGCCGGATGCCTGCGCGTCGCCGGCCGGCTCGTTCGCGTCGAGTACGTCCGATACTTTTCGCTGTTCCGACGCGAGCATGCCGAGGGTCGTCTCGTTCTGCGTGTCGATCGTCTGCAGGATGCCGCGCATCTTCTCGTACGCCTTTTGCTGGTTGAGTTGCAGAAAATGCTTGATCTGTTGGCGGGCCTCTTGCCGGGTTTTGAACTGCGGCAAGGGCGCGTTCGCGGTGCTCGCCTGCGTGGCCGGACCGGCAGCGGGCGCCGACGCGTTTCCTTGCCGGCCCGACAGCCGCTCCAGCAGCGCCTGTTCGTCGGCGGGCTCGAGAGGCCGTCCGAGTCGCTTCTCCGCGAGCTGCCGCAGCAGCGGGTCGAGTGCTTCGTTGCTCATGGCTCACACCTCCTCGAGGTTCACGCGCGGCACGGGTACGTGCGGTTCGGGGTTGGATGGACGCCGCGCCACGGCGGCTTGATCGGCGTGCTGCAACGGATATCGCATGGGGTTCTCCGGGAAAGGGATGTGCGACGGCCTTGCCGGAAATTCGGCAGGACTGCTGCAAGGACGAACCGTGCGAGGGGTCTGTGAAGTCGGGCGGGACCGCGTGCGGGCGGTGGGTGTCAGGTGGCCGATGTCGTCAGCGTCCGGGCCGCGCGTGAAAGCGTGCATCCCCGGAGTACACGTTGTTCGAGCGGACGGGCCGCGCACGTACGGTCGCACCCGTCCGCTCGGTGATAGGCCGCTTTATGCGAAATGGTATTTTTCGTCGGTGTCGGCGGGCAAAAAAACTGAGGCAGCTTGGGATAGTGCCCGCCCGCCGCGCATCGCACGATTTGGCGGGACATTTGCGCCCGTATCGGATGTGATTCGGATTCGGGCGAAGCGGAATGGCTGCCTCGCGATGTTCCGCGTCGTCACGCGGTACTTTCGCCCCAAGTACTGCTGTATTCGATGTTCCCCAGTTCGAGGCATGTTTCTCAAGCCGACGCGCACACCACTGCCGCCATCGAGAATGTCACCGTGTTGCGCTCGTGCAGATTTGGCGGAACACCATTTTCTCGGGGCTGCGGTGCGGAACCGAATACGCAATGGGTAACCGTCGCGAATCCACTCGCCACTACGTCGACGAAACCCCGCAACGGTGGCGGTCTCGACTCAATTCCCGCCGTTGATTTCCGTATCCTCGAACGCCAGATGCTCGAAATAGCTTCCGGTGAAGTCGACGTCGAGTCCCTTGAGGCCGTGAGCTTCAACCGTCGTGCCGGTACAGTCCAGCACCTGCACCGAATGCCATGTGTTGCCGTCGAACTGGACGCCGTTCCACCTGCATCCGAGAAATTTCACGCCGTTGAAAGTGCTGCCCTGAAAAGCGGCGTCATTGAAGCTGCAATCCACGAATGTGCACCCGGAAATCGCAATCTCTGCAAAATCGCAACCGGTAAACGTGCAGGCCGAGAACCGGCAACCCGTCCAGCCGGCCTGCCGGAATGACGTTCCGGCGAAGCTGCTACCGCTGAAACTGCTACCGGCAAATTGCGCGAGACCCAGATCGAGGCCGGCATAGGCCGAGCTGTCTGCCTGACCGGACAGTCCTGCGGGCATGCCGCCCGCGCCCTTGCGCCACTGATCGTGCTTGTAGATGATGTCAGCACTGCTCATCGGTCTGCGTCCCGGTGCGCGGGAGCAGCCGGATCGCGCTCATCCTCGCCCGAAGGCTGTTCATCACCATCGTCGCGCTCGGATGTTGCCGAACCTCGGCTGGCGAACCATGCGACCAGGCCACCCAACGCAAGCAGCGGACCGAGAAACAGGAAATTCTCGATCGCGAAATCGCTTACATCGTGTGAACCGTAGCTACCTCCGCTGATCTGCGCCACGGCCCCCATTGTTGCAACCGCTCCCCAGGCAGCCAGGATTATCCCTCCGACACACACCGTCGCGGCAATCGTCGATTTACGCATCTCTGCTCCGTCAAGCGTTCTCGGAAGGGTTGCCGACGCTGACCTGAGGCAGCTTCGCGAATCCCGGGTGATTGGCTTCGTTCCACCACGTCCACGTCACGTCCGCCGGCGATACGTCCAGATGCATGGCCCGTGGATCGGGGAACGCGTCACCCTGCAATACGTAGGCCTGGCGATACCACTGATTGAACGTGGCCGCCCGAGGATGATCGTCCGCCACCGCGGCCTGCCAGATACCGGTCACCGGGCACGCGCGCATGCCGCGACACCGGATGGCCGGGTCGGGAAATTCAGCGGCGCGCGCAATGCCCTGCGTCACACGCGGATGCGATTCCACCGATTGCACGGGCATCGGAATCGCATCGCCGACATAGTGGAAGAAGATGCGACCGTCCTCGGGCGCCAGGCCGGGGCGACTCCGATCGAACAGTTCCTCATTCCGGTAATGCATCGGTACCTGAGCCGCATTCCATGCGAAGTGACGTTCGGCGGTCGGATACTTCAATTGTGCGAGCCAGTAACCGCCGGCAGGAGCGGCCGTCGTTTCCGCCTGCGGAGGAACGGCAACCTGTGGCTTCTCCGGCAGCATGTAGCCATCGGGCACGTGCGCGCGGCCAGTACGCAGCGACACGGGGTGCGCCGCGGGTTTGACCGGCGACACCGGCACGGACATCACTGCTTTCGCCGCGTCGATCAACGTCTCCTTGTTGCCGTCCCACTTGGGCAGCTTGGCGGGCGGCAGCGGCACGACCTTGTCCAGATTCGGCAGACGCAGGTCGGGGTCGCGCTCGAGGCGGTCGGCAAGGACACTGTAGCGCTCGGCGCGGGCTTCATCCTTGATATGGCCGACCAAGGCGTCCCCCTTGCCAAACGACGCACTCAGCCACCCCGCGCTCTCGGCGCTGCCGAATTTCACGCCCGCATGCAACGTCTTCAGTGCGCGTTCGTTGTTCTCGCTCAACTCGGCTCGATCACCCGCAATAGTCGTTCCCAACTGATATGCAGCAGATCCGTTGCCCTGCGCGACCGCACATTCAAGCATCTGGAGCGCGATCTTGCGGTTACCCCAGAAGCCAGCCTTCGGGTCGTCATAGAGCGCGTCCATCTTGCCACCCAAATACGCCATCGCACTCGGGCTGCCCATATCGGCGGCCAGTTGCCAAAATGCATAGGCGCGGCTGGCATCCTGCTTAACGCCCATCCCGTTCATGTGGTATGTGCCCATCAGATCATAGGCTGCCGGAATACCCAGTTTCATCGCCTGTTCGGTAATCTGGACGGCATGTTCCGAATCACGTTCCACACCTTGCCCCTGCGCGTACGCATTCGCCAGATTCAGCATGGCTTTCCAGTGCTTGCGCTCAGCCGCCTTCGTCCACAAATCGACGGCGCCCTTGTAATCGCGCTGGTTCGGCCATAACAGCGAACTGGTCAGCGCCATTGCCTGCTGATTCCAGCGATCGGCCTCTGGATCGACCGGGGGAATCACGTCAACCTCGTGCTTGCACTCGAATGCTGTGCGATGCGGGTCGAAGGCGGTCAACGACATGTTGCGAGGAAGAGAATCGTTCATTGAGCAGGCGGCACATGCAAGGAACAGGAAAGCACAAACTAACCGGGCGAAGCCGATACGGTTGGCGAGAGTCGAACGCAATTGATTTAGCACGATTTAGGAAGCCTACTCAGGATAAGCGAATGCCTGTCACACGCTCATCATGGAACGGATGCAGGAAGCCGGTTGGCGCGTCCCCCTTCTTTCGGGCGAGCTCGTTGGCCCGCAGCAATTGCACCCAGTTGCGGAATGCCTTCGACATGGCCTGTGGAGTCAGCGAAGACGGATTGCAATCCGCTGCATTTCCAGTGTGAAGCTTCCACACCCGTTTGCGCAAATCTTCGCTTTTCGCACGGTCGTCGGTTCCCACGTTGATCTCGGCATCTACCGCCATGCTCCGCAAATTCAGATTGGCGCTGCCCAACGTGAAGAAACTGTCGTCGATCATCAGCAATTTACTGTGAATGTAGATCTCCCTGTACCGAGCCGCGAATGATTGTGCCGGCAACGGCAGCATCGGCGCCAAGTCCGGGTCGGGCAGTTCGCCTTTGGCTTGCTGCTTTTTTACGTAGTCATCCCAGCGCGCCTGTTTCTTCTCCGTCTCGGTATTCAGCTTGGAACTGCGCCAATTGTAGTCAAAGGACCATAGGCTACCGACCAGCGCACGAATGCCCATCTGATCCAGCGATTTCGTCAGCGACGCCTTGTCACCGAGGTCCTTGGCGCTTTGCGCCGCAGGCGACAGCGGAGCAGGATAATAGTCGGGGTCGATCCTTGCGCTGCTCTCTTTCTGCCGCTTGACGTAGGCGTCCCAGGTCGCCTGTTGCTGCCGGTTGCGCGCGAGTTCGTCTTCGACCGCCTTGTCCTGATTGGGCATCGAGGTGCCATAGCCGAGCACTTTGACCGTGTCGTGCGTGCGCGGCACCATCTGTATCCGCTCGGGCGTGGGGATGACGGCCATCACGTGCAGATTTGGTATGTCGGCCGGACTCTTTCCGGCCGCCTGACTGCGCGACAGAAACTCGGTTCGCAATTCCTTCAGCTTCGTCGGCCACTCGGTATATTGGAAATACTGGTTTTCGATATAGATATAGCTGCGCGCAAACGATGTCGCCTGGATATACAACGCCTTGACGGATTTGTCCTTTTCTTCGGGCTGCGTACGGACGATTTGCGCACGCTGGCACGGCGTGCCGAGATTCTGCGTCAAGCCGGGGGGCACCTTTTTGAAATCGTGTGTCCGTGCCAGGTTCGCTCCGCGGCCTTTGGCCCGGTTCCATGCATCGGCGAAGTTTTTGCTCACCGCCACCAGAGCTTCGCCCCGAATCCGGCTCGCGTAGTCCTGATAAGGCTTCAATCCCGGTTGCGAGTCGTTGGCTCCCTCCCATCCCTCACCGCGACGGGGATCGTGGAAGAGATGCTGCTGCGTATCCCAATAGTCGGTCACGCTGTTCAGCCCCATCACGTAGCCGACGGCGTGTGTACCACCCTCGTGGTCGTAGTCGATCAGGATGGTCTTCTGATGGTCGGTGGCTAATTTCTCCAGGCCGAAATCTTCCAGGTTGTCGCGCTTGCCCGGCTCGTGCGCCAGGCTTTCGTGAACGTCCTTGCTGCTGCCGTCCCGCGTACGGAGCGACAGGTTCGGCAGGCGGCCGGCAAACGCGTCGTCGTACCATCGCGCATTGAAGTCCTCGCGCCGTTCTTGCGGCGTCTGGGGCTGCGGCGCATCGCCCAACTGCACATAGATGCCGCCTGCCTTGCCGACCTCCATGGCCATCTTCTGCTCGTAAGTAAGGCGGCCTCCGCTGTAGCCCGGCATGTTGTTCGAGATGGTACTTCCGATCACGCCATACCACGAAAGCAAGCGAACCTGCACCGGCTTACCGTTGTTGAATTTCCCGGCCGCCACATCGCGCAGCAGCCCGCCCCACGTATCTCCTCGCGGCCAGACCGTGCCCTTGCGGATCAGTTCCATCCCGGGGTCGAAGCCCCAGCAAATGATTTCGACACTATGCTTGGCCGCCTTCAAGTCGGCCGCAATCTGCGTAAACGCGTCCTCGCCGCAAATGAAGACGTCGAGATTGTTCTTTTCATACGGCGGCGCGTAGTAGTCCGCCTGCTTTTCCAGAAACCATTGCGCACTGGCGACCGCCTGACGCTTGTCGACATCGACCGGCGCCTTCGATTTGTTTTGAGTATTGGTATCGGACATCACGTTTCTCGTCGAAAACTGTAGCGAATCGCCGGTCAGCCCTGTGCGTGGCGCTGGCGCGATTCCGGATCACCGTCGACTGCCCGCCATCCCTGCGCGGCCAGTTGATCATCGTCGCTCAACCCTCCCTCCATCACGGGCACCTCGATCTCGTGCCCGTTGTGCAGCTTGACCGTGTAGGAAGACGTGCCCTTCTGGTGATTCGCAATGATCAGTTGACCATGCTCGTCGGTCACGCCGTCCGCGATCTTCGCCGCCCCCTTGTAAAGGGTGTACGGCTCGTAGGCAAGCGGCCGGCCGTCGTTCGGGTGGGAACGGAGCACCACCGCAAGGCTGTCCTGTTGTTCCAGCTCCTTGAACGTCAGGGGAGCGGGCGCCTTCACAGGCTTGTTGTCCGGCCCAACGAGACTGTGCGACGCTGCATGTTCGCGCCATACCCCACTCGTGCCATGCACGACGCCGCTGCCACTCCACTGGCTGTAGCTCGATCCGCCGTTGATCGACGCTTCCTCCCTCGCCTGGGTATTGACCTTCGGCGAGCGAAACACGATTTCCTCGCCTGCTTCCAGGATGATGCGCTTGGCGGCCTTCACGACCACATCCTCCTTGTGCGCCTCGATTCGCAGCTTCCCGTCCGCCGTCACCAGCGTCATGCCCTTGGCCGCGAAGGCGCTCATCCAGTCTCCGACGCGCATCAACAGGCGACGTCCTGCGCTGATCTGCGTGTTGCCGGCACTCACCGCATCGATGTTGGTCTGCGCCCCGAGCACCATCGCGTCCTGGCTGACCACGGTCACGCCGGCTGGCCCCTCGATTGCCACCATTGGCGCACCGGCGGCGCCGCCGCCACCCTGATCAACGTTGCTGCCTGCATCCCAGCCCTTGATCTGCGATGTGATCTTCTCGATGCGTGCCAGGTCGGTATTGTCGGCGTCGTTCGCGGCGGACGCATCACCAAGGTTCCGCACCAGCTCCTGCAATTGTTCGATCAACGTCTGCAACGCCGTGCGTTCGAGCATCTTGCCTTCGGCACGCCCCTGCTGCTGCGCGGTCACGTAGACGCCCTTCGCGGCGCGAATGACCGCCTGGGCATCGGTTCTGGCCTCCAAACCGTCGCCGCGAGGCGCTCCCTTGCCATCGCTACGAGGCTCCGTCAGGTAGCCAAGGTTCAGTTGGGTATAAGTGTGTTCGCTGGCAAGCTGGCTGCTGATCTGGCCGGGCGTATCGTCGAAACGCAGCTGGTTGTAGCGATCCGCCTTGACCTCCTTGGTCTTGATGCCGGAAAGATATCGATTGCCCGGAAGCGAGCCGGTGTGGCTGA
The DNA here is from genome assembly GCF_902833155.1 of Burkholderia sp. BCC1047. Taxonomy (NCBI): domain Bacteria; kingdom Pseudomonadati; phylum Pseudomonadota; class Betaproteobacteria; order Burkholderiales; family Burkholderiaceae; genus Burkholderia; species Burkholderia sp. BCC1047. Next base: position 250,597 of record NZ_CADFEH010000005.1, read on the forward strand.
ACGTGGTCGGCATGTTGGGACCACCGTGCAGCACCCCGGTCACGACCATCTTGTCGGGGTCGCCGTGCAAATGGTCGATCAGCACTTCCATCCCCGCGCGCGGCAGCATGTCCATGCCGTAGTTCGGGCCGGCCCAAGGGCTGACCCATCTCACCCACGCGCTGTCGCGCTCGGTTCCGCTGGTGCCGGCACCTTGCGCATGAGCATGATCGTCCGCGTGCAAACCAAGAATCTGCACCTTGATGCGCCCCCATTCGTCGCAGTGCACTTCCTCGCCGTCCTGGCCAACCACTTTCGCGGTAAACGGGTGCACGGGCGGCAAATCGACGCGCGGATCGTAAGCAGGTGTCAGCGGCACACCGCGGCGCACGCAAATGAATGTGTTCTCGTAGCGAACCCCGGCACCCTCCTCGACCGGCAACGCATCGAAACTCCAGCGACTCGCGGCAAACAGCGCTTGGGCCCGCTCGTCGAGCGCCTTCGAAAAATTGTTGCTCGCCCGGTGGTGCAAGCTGGTAACGACGAATTGCCGCTGCTCCTCGGGCCGGGTATCGACCTCCGGGTGCCCAAGCAGCGTGAACCAGAAGCCCGGCGAGACATCCCGGACATCGCTCGATGCATGCACGCATTCGGCGCGATGCTCATGTGCCAGAATCCGAGCCTTCGCCAGACGCTCGTGGTCGGCATCCGAGTCCGCCGCATGCGGAACGTCGATGACCGAGTCAGCCAGCAGCTTCGCGAGATCGTTGCCCGCCTCGCCCTGATCAACGATCGTCTCCTGCTCAGCCTGCGCGATCCTGCCGGTCTTGTAATCCCAGCTGGCACGCCGCACACTTCCGGGCGTCAGCGCACGGGCCGTGGACCATAGCGTGACCGAGTCACGCTCCCGGGACTGCGTACCGCGGTGGAAAGGCACCTGGCCTGCCGCCGCCTGCGGCAGCTTCGTCGGATCGTCGCAGAACACGAGCGTATGGACCGGCGTGTCGGCGGCCGCACTATCATGCTTGCCGGCCCGGGCGTACCAGAAAATACCGTCGCGTCGACACAACCGTCGAATGAAGGCCGCATCTGATTCGCCCGTCTGGCGCGTCTGCTCGCGCTTTGGATACTGATTGCGATCCAGCACGAGCTCGAAATCGAAAGCCTGCGCCAACGCGGAACTGCGTTGCTGCCATTCGTGCAGCAGCGTCTCCAGAATGTCCGGGACACTCATCGAACGGAACGTTCTGCTGTTGATCCGCTGATCGAGAATACCCAGCGCATCTCTCAACGTCAGTTGAACGCACGTGAGGGAACCGTCCGATTGACCGGCGCGGACATCCGTGATGATCCCGTTGATCGGATACGGTTTGCCTCGATCCGTCATCAGTTGCACCGAAAGCGGCAACCCCAGAAAGGCGGAGAGCGGCAGATCCGGGCGTGACGACAGGCAGGTCAGGTGCCCTTCGATGCCGACACAGAGACCTTCCGTCAAATCGATGTTCTGTGGCACCAGGACATGCGCCAACGCATCCTGATGACGGCCCCAATGAAACCGGATCGCACGATTGTTCTGATCGAGCGCGCCAACGAAGGCGCGAAGCAGTTCGGTCACGTTCACTTGTCGATGGGCATTCGGCAACGGCGCTCTCAGACCGCCAAGCCACCTGCGCTTAATTGTTTGGTCACCGATTTTAAGTGCAACATTCACACAAAAACAATCACGCCATGCTAGTTAGCGCGACCGAAGGTGCAAAAAATGCTCGATGTCTCGATAGTTGATCGGCCCCCTTAAATTAAACAAATAGCAACCATTTGATTTTATTGGATTTTCACATTCTTTCGGACGATTGACGCCAAACATCGCCATGTCTCAACGCACGGCGCCGAGCCCATTGCCCGGACAATTCTTTAAGGTTCGCGGACCGCCAAACTGATAGCATGCGTGTCGCACATGACGGATCCATCCGGATCGTCGCGCGCCGGGCCGACGCACACATCGACCGCATCGTCAAACGGCACGCGACTTATTTATGCCCCGTAGCCCCCGCAACACCCCGGCTCGCCCCACGCGACCCGTTGCAGTAACCGTTGGAGTGGCGCACCCGCGCCTGCAAGCATGAAGAAATCGAAGCAGCCCACCCATCCCCCTCGCGACAAGGACCGCACGCCGCTCGTACGCGCCGGCGCGTGGCTGCTGATGGCCGGCCTGCTATACCTGTTGTGGCCGTCCGCCGAAACCGCGTACCTCGCGATGGAGTCGGTGATCCGCTGACGCGCACGTCCGCCCGCGCACTACGCTATACTGCCGCGATGGAAACGAAACCCGCCTCGCCGATCGTGCATTGCTGGTGGCGCGCCTGACCCAGGCGGCCCGTTTCCTTTTGCATGTCCCAAACGTGATGCCGCCAGCGATGGCGGCATTTGCGTTTCTGCGCTGACATCATGGCTGGCGGCTTCGATAACCCGGAGCAACGACGACCATGACGCACCCCACCCGCCCGACCATCCTCACCGGCGACCGCACGACCGGCCCGCTGCATCTCGGCCACTACATCGGCTCGCTACGCGCGCGCGTGCAGATGCAGCACGACGCGACGCAGTTCCTGCTGCTCGCCGATACGCAGGCGCTGACCGACAACATGGGCCGCCGCCAGCGCGTCACCGAGAACGTGATCGAGGTCGCGCTCGACTATCTCGCCGTCGGCATCGATCCGGCGATCTCGACGATCGTCGTGCAGTCGCAGGTGCCCGAACTCGCCGAACTGTCGCAATACCTGCTCAACCTCGTCACGGTCGCGCGCCTCGAACGCAATCCGACGATCAAGGAAGAAATCCGCCTGCGCGGCTTCGAGCGCGACATCCCGGCCGGCTTCCTGACCTACCCGGTGAGCCAGGCGGCCGACATCACCGCGTTCAAGGCGACGCACGTGCCGGTCGGCGACGATCAGTTGCCGATGATCGAGCAGACCAACGAACTCGTGCGCCGCTTCAACGCGACCGTCGAGCAGCCGGTGCTGGTCGAATGCGAGGCCGTGCTGTCGGCGGTCACGCGGCTGCCCGGCATCGACGGCAAGGCGAAGATGAGCAAGTCGCTCGGCAACGCGATCACGCTCGGCTCGACGCCGGACGAGATCGCGCAGGCCGTGAAGGACATGTATACGGATCCGAACCACCTGCGCGTGAGCGACCCCGGCCAGGTCGAGGGCAACGTCGTGTTCACGTTCCTCGATGCGTTCGAGCCGGACGTGGCGAAGGTCGACGAGCTGAAGGCCCACTATCGCCGCGGCGGACTCGGCGACAGCGTCGTCAAGCGCGTGCTGAACGAGCGGCTGCAGGCGCTGATCGAGCCGATCCGCACGCGCCGTCGAGCGTTCGAAGCCGACAAGGCCGAAGTGATGGCGATCCTCAAGCGCGGCACGCTGCATGCGCGGGAAGTGGCGGGGGCGACCCTTGCGGAAGTAAAGGGTGCGATGGGGCTCACGTATTTCGATTGAGCGGCGCCGTCACGACCGCTCCCGCTCCGCGGCCGCTGCGTGACACACGGCCTCCATCCGGTTGCCGGCCGGATCGATCAGAAAAGCCGCGTAGTAATCGCCGTGGTACTGCGGCCGCAATCCGGGTTCGCCGTCGGACTGGCCGCCCGTTGCGAGGCCAGCCTCGAAAAACGCATGCACCTGCTCGCGGGAAGCGGCCTTGAAACACCAGTGCCGCTTGCTCGTCCCGATTTCGGCGGGATCCAGATACACCGCGAGGAAGGTCGATGCAGGGTCGTTCGCGCTGCAACGTTCGCCGTAACCGAGCGCATTGGCCCGGTCATAGACCTTGGTCGCGCCGAGCGCAGCCATGACGGCATCGTAGAAGGGGCGTGCCTGGTCGATATCCGGCACGCCGATCGACACGTGATCGAGCAGTTGCATGGTGTGGGCTCCATTGAACGAGCACGAGTCTACACAACCGCCCCCGCTCCGGCCGAGCAACCTTACCGACGACTACACTACCGACCCCGCCGCCTACGTGATCTGATACGTCGACGCCGGCACGAATTCCTCGGGCATCGGCCGATCGCCGAGTTCGAGCACCGACCGCTCGATCGTGCGCGTGATCGCATCGAGCGCGAGCGCATTCGGAGCAAGGCCGAACGGCTCGGCCACTTCGTTCGCGATCGCCTCGAGCGCGATCAGCGTGTAGGAAATGAACACGCAGATCAGCGGCGTGAAGAATTCCGTCGAATCGACGAGCCCGAACGGCAGCAGCACGCAATACGCATACACGGTGCGATGGAGCAGCACGCTGTACGAAAACGGGATCGGCGTCGACAGGATGCGTTCGCAACCACCGACCGACTTGCCGAGCGCGTCGAGTTGCGTCTCGAACATCCAGCAGGTCGCGTCGCTGCCGGGTGCGCGCCCCAGCGCACGCACGATGCCGCCGCGCAGTTCGTCGAGGATCGCGATCGGCTTGTAGCATTTGCCGCCGAGCGCGGCCGTGCGCTCCGCGCCGAGAATGCGCTGCAGGTCCGCGCTCGGATCGGTATGGCGCAGCTGATGCTTCAGCGCATACGCGAGCGCGATCAGCAGATCGGCGAGCCGGTTGCGCTCGGCATCGCTCACGCTGTCGGGCAGGTAGCGATGCAGTTGCGACGTCACGGCGCGTGCGGCGATCAGCAGGTTGCCCCACAGATGCCGCGCCTCCTTGAAGCGCTCGAAGCTCGCGTTGTTGCGAAACCCGAGGAAGATCGCGAGCGCGAGCCCGAACAGCGTGAACGGCGCGGTGTTCAGCGGAATCTTCTCGCCGAAGATGCGCCCGTTCGTGAAGACCGCCAGCGTGCTGACGATCGCCATGAACACGAGCTGCGGAATGATCGACTGCAGCACGGAGCCGTTCCATACGAACAGCATCCGTAGCCAGTTCTGTCGTGGTCGGACGATCATGATGTTTTCTCGACTGGCAAAGGAATAGGGAACCGGAATACGCAACCCGTTGCGCCCGCACCTAATGTGCAACGGCCCGCGCGTGGCGGGCCGCTTTCGCATCGAGTGCCGTGCCGCTCAGTGATAGCCGATGTCGCCCTCGCGCACCTTGCCGCGGAACACGCGGTACTGCATCGCGTTGTACACGAGGATGATCGGCAGCACGATCACGGTGCCGACGAGCGCGAACAACTGGCTCGAATGGCTCGACGACGCGTCCCAGATCGACAGCGACGGCGGCACGATGTTCGGCCAGATACTGATCACGAGCCCCGTGTAGCCGAGGAACACGAGCGCGAGCGTCAGCAGGAACGGCGTGGCCTCGTGCGCACGCTTCACCGCGTAGAAGATGCCCCACACGCATGCGACGACGAGGACCGGCACCGGCAGGAACCAGCCGAGGTTGCCGCTGCCGAACCAGCGGTGCGCGACGGCCGGCAGCCCGATCACGGTCCACAGGCTGACCACGCCCATCACCGCGAGCAGCACACCCGTGAGCGGCTTCATCAGCAACCGCATCTTGCGCTGCAGTTCGCCGTCGACCTTCAGGATGAGCCAGCCGCAACCGAGCGTCGCATAGGTGACGAGCACGCCGATCCCGCACAGCATGCTGAACGGCGACAGCCAGTCGAACGGACCGCCCGCAAAATGGTTGTTTTCGATCTTGATGCCCTGCAGCAGCGAACCGAGCACGATCCCCTGGCAGAACGCGGCGAGCGCCGAGCCGCCGATGAACGCGAGGTCCCACATGTGCTGCGTGCGGGTCGCTTTCGCGCGCAGCTCGAACGCCGCGCCGCGGAAGATCAGCCCGACCAGCATCAGCACCAGCGGCAGGTAGTTCGCCGGCAGCAGCGTCGAATACACGACCGGGAACGCGCCATAGAGGCCCGCGCCGCCGAGCACGAGGAACGTCTCGTTGCCGTCCCACACCGGCGCGACGGTGTCGAGCATCACCTGGCGCTCGGCCTTCGCATCGAAGAACGGAAACAGCAGCCCGATGCCGAGATCGAAGCCGTCCAGCATCACGTAGATGAATACGCCGAGGCCGATGATCGCGGCCCACACGACAGGAAGATCGATATGCATGGTTACTCCGCCTCCGTCACGTTCAGCGGCGTGGACAGCGCGCTCTTGCGCAGCCCCGGATGCCGGTGCAGCTCGATGTAGCCGGCCTGCGCAGCCGGCCCGCGCTTCATCAGTTTCATCATGTAGTAGATACCCGTGCCGAATACCAGGAAATACACGACCACGAAAATCAGCAGCGACACGCCGACCTGTTGCGCGGTGAGCGGCGCGACCGAATCGACGGTGCGCAGCACGCCGTACACGGTCCACGGCTGCCGCCCGACCTCGGTCGTGATCCAGCCGGCCAGCAGCGCGACGATGCCCGACGGGCCCATCGCGACCACGAACCACTGGAACCAGCGCGTCTCGTACAGGCGTCCGCCCTTTCTCAGCAGCAGCCCGAGCAGCGCGGTCAGCAGCATCAGCATCCCGAGGCCGGCCATGATCCGGAACGTCCAGAAGATGATCGGCGAATACGGGCGGTCCTGCGGCGCGAATTCCTTCAGCCCGCGGATCTCGCCGTCCCAGCTGTGCGTGAGGATCAGGCTGCCGAGGTGCGGCACCTGGATCGCATAGCGGGTGGTTTCCGCCTGCATGTCGGGCAGCCCGACGAGGTTCAGCGCGGTGCCGCCCTTCTCGGTTTCCCACAGCCCTTCGATCGCCGCGATCTTCGCCGGCTGGTATTCGCGCGTGTTCAGCCCGTGTGCATCGCCGACGAAGATCTGGATCGGCGCGAGCACCAGCAGCATCCACAGCGCCATCGAGAAGCTGCGCTTCACCGGCTCGTCGCGGCGCCCCTTCAGCAGGTGCCACGCGCCGCAGGCGGCGACGATGAAGCCCGCGACGATGAACGCGGCGATCGTCATGTGCGCGAGACGGTACGGAAACGACGGGTTGAAGATGATCTTGAACCAGTCGACCGGCACGATGAGGCCGTTCTCGATCTTGTAGCCTTGCGGCGTCTGCATGAAGCTGTTCGACGCGAGAATCCAGAACGTCGAGATCAGCGTGCCGACCGCGACCATCAGCGTCGCGAAGAAGTGCGCGCGTGGGCTCACGCGCTGCCAGCCGAACAGCATCACGCCGAGGAAGCCGGCTTCGAGGAAGAACGCCGTCAGCACTTCGTACGTGAGCAGCGGCCCGGTGATGTTGCCCGCGACGCGCGAGAACCCGGACCAGTTGGTGCCGAACTCGTACGCCATCACGACGCCGGAGACCACGCCCATCCCGAAGCCGATCGCGAAGATCTTCGACCAGAACTGAAACATGGACTTGTAGGCGGCGTCGCCGGTGACGAGGTAGCGCCATTCCAGCACCGCCAGGAAGCTCGCCATGCCGATGCTGATCGCGGGGAACACGATGTGGAACGACACCGTGAATGCGAATTGCAATCGGGCGAGATGGAACGCATCGAAGATTTCCATGACCGTAATTTGCTCGTGGTTGTGAGGACGTACGCTCGAAGCAGGAAATCGCGCGACGGCTTGGCGACGACACATGCGAACCCGAACGGCGGCTCGCACGGCATCGAAGCGTGAACGACGATATCGCGTTTGCAACGATACTCGCAATCAATCGAACGTGCGCTGAAACTGTGCTGCTTGCGCCGCCGAAGATGTGTGCACGGAAAATAGTTACCATGCCGGCGGGACGCTCAGCTGTACTGCTTTTCGTGTGGCGGCGCTGTATCTCGGGCGCACTGTTCACTCCACTTAACATGTTGTCCAACGCCTGCCCGCGGCGGTCGCGCGCCCCTCGCCGCCCGCCCGGCGGCCTCGATTCCCGTGGTTCGGCGCACACGCCGAGCCCGGCCGGCGCGCCGGCCGCCCCGCTCTGGAGAAACCTGCATGGAGTCCTGCATTCGCCGCGACGATCCGACCGGCAGCACCGCGTGTCGGGTGACGCGCCATCGTGCCGGCGACGCGCGCGACACCGTCGATCGCGTCGTCGACGAAACCCCGGTTGCACTCGTGTTCAACGGCATCTCGCACACGGTCATGATGGCGACGCCGATCGACCTCGACGCGTTCGGCCTCGGTTTCGCACTGAGCGAAGGCATCGTCGAGCGCGCGTCGGACGTCTTCGACATCGAAAGCGAGTGCCGGCCCGGCAGCGCCGAAGTGCGCCTGACCGTGTCGCAGCAGGCGTTCATGGCGCTGAAGGCCCACCGCCGCGCGCTGGCCGGCCGCACCGGCTGCGGCGTGTGCGGCATCGAAAGCATCGCGCAGCTCGACCTGCACCCGCCGCGTATCGCGGCCGCCGGCACGGCCGCGGGCATCGGCGCCGACGCGATCGCGCGCGCCGCACGTGCGTTGCCGGCCCGGCAGACGCTGATGCGCGAGACGGGCGGCATCCACGCGGCCGCGTGGTGCGATAGCAACGGCGCCGTGCTCGACGTGTGCGAGGACGTCGGCCGCCACAACGCACTCGACAAGCTGATCGGGCGGCGCGCGCGCCGCCGCGCCGACCTGCACGCGGGTTTCGTGTTCCTGTCGAGCCGCGCGAGCTACGAACTGGTGCGCAAGGCCGCGCGGGTCGGCATCCCGATGATCGCGACGATCTCGGCGCCGACGTCGCTCGCGATCGACGTCGCCCGCGAAGCCGGCGTGCGGCTGCTCGGTTTCTGCCGCAACGACGGCTTCGTCGAATACGTGTCGCCTGATGCCGCTTCCCTCAACTCACCGGCGCCTGCACCGGCGCACCCGGCCCATTCGTCATGAAGCACCTGACCGATTTCGATACCGCGCAGCAGCAATTCGCCGGCGCGTTCGCCACGCTCGATCGCACCCAGTCCGTGCCGATCGCGCAAGCGGCCGGCCACGTGCTGGCCGTGCCGCTGACGGCCGTGCTCGACCAGCCGCCGGCCGACCATAGCGCGATGGACGGCTACGCGGTGCGTCATGCGGACCTCGCGCACGGCGAGCCGCTGCGTGTCGCGCAGCGCTGCTATGCCGGCGATACGCCGGCGCCGCTCGCACCACGCACGGCTGCGCGCCTCTTCACCGGTAGCCTGATTCCGCCCGGCGCCGACACCGTCGTGATGCAGGAGCATGCGCACGAACGGGACGGCTGCGTCACGTTCGACGCGCCCCAGCGCAGCGGGTCGCACATCCGCCGCCGCAGCGAGGAAGTACGCGCTGGCGATCGTCTCGTGCCGGCCGGCGTGCGGATGGACGCGATGCACGTCGGCGTGGCCGCCGCGCAGGGGTTCGCGCGGATCGACGTGCGCGCGGCGTTGCGCGTCGGCATCCTGACGACCGGCGACGAACTGGTCGCGTGCGGCGAGCCGCGTGCGCCGCAGCAGATCTACAACAGCAATGCGCCGATGCTCGCCGCGCTGGTCGCGGGAACCGGCGCCGACGTCGCGATGAGCGTGCACGCGGCCGATACGGCGGCCGCCGTCGATCGGGCGCTGCGCGACCTGCACGCGCAGTGCGACCTCGTGATCTGCGTCGGCGGCGCGTCGGTCGGCGACAAGGACCTGCTGCGCCCGGCGCTGACTGAGCTCGGCGCATCGTTCCTCGTCGCCGGCGTGCGCATGAAGCCCGGCAAGCCGGTCGCGCTCGCGCGGCTCGATGCGCGGCCCGTCGTGCTGCTGCCCGGCAATCCGGGCGCCGCGATGACGACGTTCGCGCTGTTCGTCGCACCGCTGATCCGCCGCCTGCAGGGGCGCGACGCGTGCGTGCCGGTCGTGCCGTCGCTGCCGATCGACACCGGCTTCGAGCCGGATGCGCAGCGCGAGCGCTTCGTGCGCGTACGCTGTACGGTGGACGGAAACGGTGCGCCCGTACTCGATACGCTGCGTCAGCAAGGCGCCGGCACGCTGCAGTCGCTGGTGCAGGCAAGCGGGCTCGCGCGGCTGCCGGCCGGGCGCACCATCGCGCGCGGCGACGCGGTTCCGTACTACGAATTCGCGCGCTGGCTCGCATGAGCGAGAAGTCGACTCTCCACCCGATACGGCGCGTTCGCCCCATTCGCCGCGCCCGTCGCGCGTCCCGCGCGGCGAACTGTATTCCTGCGATTCGGGCGCGATTGTGTCTCTGCCGGCCCAACCCGGCGGACTATGCTCACGATGAGGCTCGTCACGACCCGTGCGTCGACACGTCGACACACGCACGGCCGAGCGGCGACGCCCCTCCGCTTACTTCATGCAGGCCGACGACCCGATCGTGAATGCCATCGTTTCCGCCGCGCCGGCCGCCGCCGCTTCATCCGGCGACGCATCGCCCGGTGCTTTCCTCCGCCCGTCCGACACGCTCGGCCGTCCGCTGCGCGACCTGCGCCTGTCCGTCATCGACCAGTGCAATTTCCGCTGCGGCTACTGCATGCCGCGCGACAGTTTCGGCGCCGACTACGCGTTCATGCCGTCGTCCGAACGCTTGTCGTTCGCGCAACTGGAAAAGATCGCCCGCGCGTTCACGTCGCTCGGCGTCGAGAAGATCCGCATCACGGGCGGCGAGCCGCTGCTGCGCCGCCACCTCGAAGCGCTGATCGAACGGTTGGCTGCGCTGACGACCGTCGACGGCAAGCCCGTCGAAATCGCGCTGACGACCAACGGCTCGTTGCTCGCCGCGAAGGCGCGCACGCTGCGCGACGCGGGGCTGTCGCGCGTGACCGTGAGCCTCGATGCGCTCGACGACACTGTATTCCGCCGGATGAGCGACGCCGACGTGCCGGTGTCGCGCGTGCTGGCCGGCATCGAGGCCGCGCACGCGGCCGGGCTTGCGCCGGTCAAGGTCAACGCGGTGATCGAGCGCGGCGTGAACGACGACCAGATCCTGCCGCTCGTGCGGCACTTCCGGCACACGGGCGTGGCCGTGCGTTTCATCGAATACATGGACGTCGGCGGCGCCAGCTTCTGGTCCGGCGACAAGGTCGTGCCGGCCGCGCGGATGCGCGAGCTGATCGACGCGCACTACCCGCTCGTGCTCGTCGGCGAACCGGGGCACGACGCCACCGCGATTCGTTGCGCGCACATCGATGGTGCAGGCGAAGTCGGCTTCATCGCGAGCGTGTCGCATCCGTTCTGCGGCACCTGCTCGCGCGCCCGCGTGTCGGCCGACGGCCGGCTTTATACGTGCCTGTTCGCGACGCAAGGCGCCGACCTGCGGCCGTGGCTCGACGATGCGGCGTCGATCGCCGACCTCGCCGCCGCCGTGCGCGAACGCTGGACGCGGCGCGACGACCGCTATTCCGAGCGTCGGGCCGCACGGCCGGCCCGCGCGCCGGGCAAGACCTATCCGACCGTGCGCATGTCGCTCGTCGGCGGCTGACGGGCCGCCGCGCGACAGCGGATGCGCCGCCCACTGGAGAACCTGTCATGACGACTTTCACCGAATCCCGCGCCGGGCTGCCGGACGATCCGCTGCGTGCCGGCAGCCCCGCGCCGCCCGTCGATGCGGCCGGCACTCCGCCCGAATCGGCGCCCGCGATTGCCGCCGGCTTCGAAGTACGCGTGCAGCATGCGCCGATCGACGCGGGCGCGGAGCTTGCACCGATCGTTCGCAACCCGAATGTCGGTGCGGTCGTGAATTTTCTTGGGGTGGTGCGCAAGGAAGGCGATGTCGACGACGTCGTCGCGCTGGAAGTCGAGCATTACCCGACGATGACCGAACAGGCGCTGTGGAGCATCGTCGAGGAGGCGACTGCGCGCTGGCGGCTCGAAGCGGTCAGGATCGTGCACCGCGTCGGCCGCATTCCGCTCGGCCACCCGGTCGTGCTGGTCGTGGTGGCCGCCGCGCATCGCGCGTCCGCGTTCGATGCGTGCGAATTCCTGATGGATTTCCTGAAGACCCATGCGCCATTCTGGAAGAAGGAGATCCGGCACGACGGGGAATCCGGGTGGGTCGAGGCGAAGGCGCACGACGATCAGGCGATGCGGCGCTGGGGGTGATTGCGTTCGCTTCGCGCTTTCCGATTCCGCTGTTCCTGCTCGAGACATCCCAATGATGAAACTGACGATCAAATACTTCGCGAGCATTCGCGAACAACTGGCGCTCGATGAAGAAACCGTCGAGATCGACGCACGCGAACTCACCGTCGACGCGCTGCGCGGCACGCTGGCCGCACGCGACGCGCGCAGCGCGGACGCGCTGCGGATGGATCGCCCCGTGCGGGCGGCCGTGAACCTCGAAATGGTGACCGGGGACTTCGTCGTGCGGGAGGATAGCGAGGTCGCGTTCTTTCCGCCGGTGACGGGGGGATGATGCGACGCGCGGGGCTGTGCGCTTGCATGCTGTCGTTTCGCCGCGCTCGATGGATCGAGCGCGAATGCGGTCATCGGCGCCGGCGTGAAACAGCATGGGTTCTTCGCGGATTCCCGGGGGAGAGCCGGGGAGGAACGCCGGCGGTCGGCCAAAAGCAGCCGGTCGGATCATCGCTCAAGAGCTGTCATCCAACGTAGAAGTGACCGGCCTGCGCGGCATTTCGCGCAGATCCGATCGACTGCCGGGTTAGAAGGGCAAATTAACTAGAGCCCCTGTCATTTACTCTTTGGGGGATTGCTAGATTTGCTAGGTTTGAGGGATGGTGTATTTCCTGGTGTGGTCTTGTTATCACGGCGGCGCTGATCCGGTTTCCCTGTTGATTTTGCTATCGGCTTTGGTCCTGGTTTAAGTGCCATGAATGCTCTCCTTTGTGGTTAAAAAATTACAGTGTGCGAGTACCTTCTAACTTGGTTTCAGGACAACAGCGTTGCCGTGTAACAGCCCGCACGAGTGCTGGCTGAAGTCACGTTGCTTCACTTTACCCATGAACGGCAGTGCGTGCGAGCGGGTTTTCACGTATGGATGAAGATTCTGAGCGCCTGCTGTCGACTTGCATTGGCGCCAGCTTTGGGTCGTAAGCATCTTTTTTTGGGTAAGAACGGGATTCCTTTCATCGAAGTAGAATCCCATGCAACCGGAACGCCTGAGCGGCTGACCTGCCCCCGGTTTTAGTCCGGACTGCAGTTAGAGTCCGAGGTTAAAAACTGCTGCTTCGCGTCGTGCGCCCGGGCGAACTGCACAGGCGTCAGATAGCCGAGCGAACTATGAGGCCGCTCGGTGTTGTACTCGATACGCCATTCCTCAATCTGAACCGCACCGGGAATCGTGGAGGTCGGTTGGTTTAAGTTAATGCAGGCACTTCAGCCGCATTTCTGAGTTGCCTGTAGTAGTTTGCCTCAGCTTC